>JAEEXH010000008.1 GCA_016291435.1 Oscillospiraceae bacterium | reverse complement strand
GAAGTACCAGATATGTGCGACCGGCGCGGCCAGCTCGATGTGTCCCATACGCTCGCGGCGCACCTTGGCGCGGGGGATCTCAACACCGCAGTTCGGGCAGACCTTGCCCTTGAAGCGAACCTTCTTGAACTTACCGCAGTAGCACTCCCAGTCCTTCGTCGGTCCGAAGATCTTTTCACAGAAAAGACCGCCCTTTTCCGGCTTCTGGGTACGGTAATTGATCGTTTCCGGACGTTCGACCTTGCCATAGCTCCACTTCTGAATCTGCTCAGGGGATGCAAGACCGATCTTAATGGAATCAAAGGTGGTGAATTCCAATGTGTTCCCTCCTAAATTCTATGTCGGAGCGCAGCGGAATGCAGCACACAGCTGCTCCGCTGCCTGATACCGTTCGTGAACTGGGTTTCTTACAGATCCTCGTCGCCTGCACCGAACATATCGTCAGACATGTCCGTTTCGCTGTATGCGGCGGAATCGTCCTGATCGTCATAACCGAACTCGTCATCCTCATCGGCATCGTCCGGCTGATCGTGATCGACCTCATGGGTTTCGGTATCCTCACCGTACATTGCGGTATTATAACCCGCATCGCCCATATCCGCATCCTCATAATGTGTCGTATCTGCGGTATTTTCGTCATCGAAGTCAGAGGAGCTGCGCGGCGGGAGATCGTCGTCGAAGCTCATCTTCAGGTCAATCTCCTGCTGATCCTCGTCCAGCACGCGGACATCCAGTCCGAGCGACTGCATTTCCTTAATGAGAACCTTGAAGGATTCCGGAATGCCCGGCTTCGGCACATTCTGACCCTTGACAATCGCCTCATAGGTGTTGACGCGTCCGGTGGTATCGTCAGACTTGACCGTCAGGATCTCCTGGAGCGTATAGGCAGCGCCGTATGCTTCCAGCGCCCAGACTTCCATCTCACCGAAACGCTGACCGCCGAACTGTGCCTTACCGCCGAGCGGCTGCTGGGTAACCAGCGAGTACGGACCGACGGAACGCGCATGGATCTTGTCGTCAACGAGGTGGTGGAGCTTGAGGTAGTACATATAGCCGACGGTGACGCGGTTATCGAACTTCTCACCGGTGCGGCCGTCATAAACGGTAAACTTGCCGTCCTCAGAAAGCGGAATCGACGTGGTGTCGATGACCTTCTGCATCGGGCTGAGGGTAAAGGTCTGCGAATCCTCGCCGGCTTCTCTCTTTGCTTCCTTCTTCGCATTGATCTCGTCATTGCGCTCCTGTGCAAGGCGGAAGCATGCGCGGATATCATCCTCGTGCGCACCGTCAAAGACCGGCGTCATGATATGCCAGCCGAGTGCCTTTGCGGCCATGCCGAGGTGAACCTCGAGCACCTGACCGATGTTCATACGGGACGGAACGCCCAGCGGGTTCAGGCAGATATCGAGCGGGGTGCCGTCCTCGAGGAAGGGCATATCCTCCTCCGGCAGGATGCGGGACACAACGCCCTTGTTGCCGTGACGGCCCGCCATCTTGTCGCCGACGGAGATCTTGCGCTTCTGCGCGATATAGCAGCGGACAATCTCATTGACGCCCGGGCCGAGCTCATCGCAGTTGTCGCGGGTGAAGCGCTTGACATCGACAACGATGCCGGATTCACCGTGCGGCACCTTCAGGGAGTTATCGCGCACCTCACGCGCCTTCTCGCCGAAGATTGCGCGGAGCAGTCTCTCCTCAGCCGTCAGCTCGGTCTCGCCCTTCGGGGTGACCTTACCGACCAGAATATCACCGGCATGCACCTCTGCGCCGATGCGGATGATGCCGTCCTCGTCGAGATCCTTGAGGGAATCCTCGCCGACATTCGGGATGTCGCGGGTAATCTCCTCCGGTCCGAGCTTGGTATCGCGGCACTCGAGCTCATACTCCTCGATGTGCACGGATGTGAACACATCCTCGCGGACAAGGCGCTCATTCAGCAGAACAGCGTCCTCGTAGTTGTAGCCTTCCCAGGTCATGAAGCCGATGAGCGCATTCTTGCCGAGGGAGATTTCGCCGTCGCAGGTCGCAGGACCGTCTGCGATGACCTGACCCTCTTCAACCTTATCGCCGACCGCGACGATCGGTCTCTGGTTGATGCAGGTGCCCTGGTTGCTGCGCTTGAACTTGATCAGCGGATACTTGCGGATCTCATCCTCGCGCTCGCCCTCGCGGACGATGACCTCATCTGCGCTGACGGAAACGACGATGCCGGGCGCCTTCGCGAGCACGCAGACGCCGGAATCGACCGCTGCCTTATACTCCATGCCGGTGCCGACGAACGGGCGCTCGGTCTTCAGGAGCGGCACAGCCTGACGCTGCATGTTCGAGCCCATGAGGGCACGGTTCGCGTCATCATTTTCAAGGAACGGGATCATTGCCGTCGCGACGGAAACAACCATCTTCGGCGACACATCCATGAAGTCGATGAGGCTCGGATCGCACTCAAGGATCTGGTCGCGGTGGCGTGCGGTGACACGCTTTCTCGCGAACTTTCCGTCCTCAGTGAGCGGCTCGTTTGCCTGTGCGACGTAGTAGTTATCCTCAACATCCGCGGTCATGTAGACGACCTCGTCGGTGATCACGCCGGTCGCCTTGTCCACCTTGCGGTAGGGCGCTTCGATGAAGCCGTAGACATTGATGCGTGCGAAGGAGGCGAGATAGGAGATCAGACCGATGTTCGGACCTTCCGGCGTCTCGATCGGGCACATTCTGCCGTAGTGCGAATAGTGAACGTCACGCACCTCGAAGCCTGCGCGGTCTCTGGTCAGACCGCCCGGACCCAGTGCGGAGAGACGGCGCTTATGCGTCAGCTCTGCGAGCGGGTTGTTCTGATCCATGAACTGCGAGAGCGGGGAGGAGCCGAAGAACTCCTTGATCGCAGCGGAGATCGGGCGGATATTGACAAACGACTGCGGGGTCAGCGTTTCGGCATCCTGCGTCTGGAGGCTCATGCGCTCACGGATGACGCGCTCCATTCTTGCGAAGCCGATGCGAAACTGATTCTGAAGCAGCTCGCCGACCGAACGGATACGGCGGTTGCCGAGGTGGTCGATGTCATCGGTTGTGCCGAGACCGTCGCAGAGATTGCAGAAATAGCTGATGGAAGCGAAAATATCCTCGCGGACGATGTGCTTCGGGACGAGCAGCTCTGCGTTTGCGCGGATCGCGGTCTTGAGCTTGTCTGCGTCGCCGTCTGCCTCGTCGAGCAGCTCGCGGAGCACCTTGGCGGAAACCTTCTCGATCACGCCGTAGTCCTTGCCGTCGAAATCGGGAATCAGGTCGGTGACATAGGGTGCGATATCGACCATGCCGCTGCCGACGACCTTGACCTCGCGCTCAACGAACTCTGTCGTGAGCTCATGCTTCTTCTCGTCAACATGGGTCTCTCTGACCTCAGCCTCGACATAGACCTCAGAGACACCTGCCTGCTCGATCTGAGCTGCGAGCTCCGCAGTGACCTTTGTGCCGGTATCAGCAAGCAGCTCGCCGGTCATGAAGCTTGCGACCGGTCTCGAAAGGGTCTGCCCGACCAGGCGGGAGCCGACGCCGAGCTTCTTGTTGTACTTGTATCTTCCGAAGCGGCAGAGATCATAGCGCTTCGGATCGAAGAACAGGTTGTTGATGAGCGTTCTTGCGCCCTCGACCGTTGCGGGATCGCCCGGGCGCAGCTTCTTGTAGACCTCAAGCAGCGCCTCGTCGATGTTCTTGTCGGGATCATCGTCGGTGATGCCGTCTTCCTTCTGCTCGATGGTCGCCTTCAGACGGGGATCGTCGCCGAACAGGGCAAGGATCTCCGCATTGGTGCCGACGCCGAGCGCACGGATGAACTTGGTAATCGGGATCTTGCGGTTCTTGTCGATCTTGACCGAGACGACATCGTTGGAATCCATTTCATATTCCAGCCATGCGCCGCGGTTCGGGATGACAGTGGTCGTATAGAGGTTCTTACCGGACTTGTCACGGGTGAAGCCGTAATAGACGCCCGGGGAACGGACGAGCTGCGAGACCACGACGCGCTCTGCGCCGTTGATCACGAAGGTGCCGCTCTCGGTCATCAGGGGCATATCGCCCATGTAAATCTCGCTGCTGGTGACCTCATCGGTCTCCTGATTCCAGAGGCGCGCCTTCACGCGCAGCGGTGCAGCGTATGTCGCATCGCGCTCCTTGCACTCCGCAATCGTATACTTCGGTGTATCGTCGATGCGGAAATCGACGAAGCTGAGCTGCAAATTGCCGGTGAAATCGGTGATTGCGGCAACATCGCGGAAGACCTCCCGGAGACCTTCGGTGAGGAACCAGTTGTAGGAATTCTTCTGCACCTCAATGAGGTTCGGCATTTGCAGCACCTCATTGATCTTGCCGAAGCTCATGCGGGTGTTCCTGCCGACGGGTACCTCCTTCGGCGGGATCCATGCCTTCTGTTCCTCGGGGAGAGCGGTTTGCTGGCTCATGGGCAATTTCCTCCTGTCTTTTGTATCGGTAAAGCGTAAGCGGCTGCACGGCGGGTGGGCATCTCCGGGCTTTCGGAAAAGTCACTGAAAAAAGGACTTGACAAGCCGGAGAATATGTGGTATACTATAGTGCAGAGAAAAGCCGCTTTTGCCTACTCAGGCATTCTACTATTTTACTACCTTATAGCGAGTTTGTCAAGGCTTTCCGAAAATCTTTGGAAGAAATGCCGCGTTCCGCAGATGCAGAACGCGGCATTTTTATGCAATGCGATAGGCAAGCTCTCACAACGTCTCTTTCTTCCCGCATTCGCAGCGGGAAATCAGTAATTACCGGGGGAGCACTTTCGATGGTTCTATGTGGGGACTCTGTCCCCACACCCCTGCTGAGGGGATAGCGATCCCCTCAGACTCCCCTGTCTCAAAATACCCAGCCCCCGTGGGGGCTGGGTATTTTGCAACGGGGTCCGGGGGCCGCTGCCCCCGGCGGGAGTTTGAGGGCAGAGCCCTCATTATAAATCCGCCGGAGGCACTTCTCCCCGGTAAACTCTGATTTGTCGCCGGGATGCTTATTGTTTCTCCTGCGGTGTGAACACATGCACATGCATCAGCGCAGTCTCCGTGCAGTATGGCTCGAACGCGGTCTCATCTGCGGCGGCGCTGTCCCGCGGCGGTGCGCTGAGCGTCACGGTATCATATTCCCAGACTGCATCGTCATTGATCCCGTACTGATGCTGCACGCGGATCATTTGCAGCTTCCCGTCATGCAGTGCAAAGTACACATCATCCGACTCCCCGTCCGTCTCCGGCACCGTATACGGGATGCTCTGCTGCAAAACGCCGCTGCGGTCATAGCAGAGAAGTCCCTTCGACGGGAGTCCTGTATCCACATAAATCCTGCTGCCGTCCGTGAAGACCCGCTGCACGGCGCGGGGCACATCGCATTCTGTCTCCGTCCCCGCCGCAAGGTCACAGATGTGCATGCGCCAGATACCCGCCGTCTCCTCGCTTGCCTCCGCCGCCTTCTGCACATAGCAGAGCAGATCGCCCGAAACGCCGTAGCCGAACATCTGGTCGGGATTCTGCGGAAGCTGCTCGATCACGCCCGTCTGTGCATTCACACGGTAAAGCCCCTGCTCCAGCAGATAGCCGTCTCCGCCCCATTGCTGCGTGAAATACACATAATCGCCCGTGCCCTGCAAATCTGCCACCGCATTCCGGTTGTAGGCATCCCCTTCCGGTGCGCTGCCCGTGATCCATGTGAGACGGCGCGGCACAATCTCGTAATGCCAGAGCGCATAGCATGCACCGTTATTATACTGCGTGCCGCGCAGATCCTCGACCTCGGTCGTCCATTCGACCGTCACGGAGACCCAGAGCGCGCCGCGGTGTGCGATCATCTCGCAGGAGCCGATCTCGCCCCTGTCGCTCAGCACACAGAGCTCCTGCGTCCCGGAGCCGTCCGGCTGCACCGCAAGCAGCACCGCGAGATACGGCTTTTCCGCATCGCCGGTCGCTTTGGTCGCGGCAGCGTAGAGCATGCCGTCTGTATAGGTGAGCGCCGCAATGCGGTACGCGGGCGTGGTTGCCGCACAAAACGCCGAGCCGTCATGCAGACAGGCGGGATTCGCGCAGAGATAGAGCGTTTCGCCCGTCGCAAAATCGGTGTAGCAGATTCCCTGCTGCGTGTAATGCTCGCTGTCTGTGCCGGGGGCACATAGGCTGTAAATCCCCTGCTCCGTGCAGGCAGCGGTACCGAGCGCCTGCGATACAGATACGCTGCCGTCCAGCGTCAGGGATTGGAATTCTGCCGTCTGCGGGAAACGGAAGGCGTTATCGTGGGGCTCACCCGTGAGCTGTGCCTGCATCTTCACCGCCTCCGCAGCGGCATATTCTCCCCTGCTGCCCGGCGTCCGCAGACTGCTTTGTCTGCCGCGGTACATGATCACGCCCGCACCGATGAGGATCACCAGCACAGCCGCCGCTGCCGCAAGCGTTGTCACGCGGAAAATGAGACTTTTATGCGGGTCGGCGGGTCTTTGCAGACGTGCAACCGTCTCTCCGGCGTACTCTGCACATACAGCATCCATCGCACCGTAAAATTCAAGCTGATTCACAGAAATCCCTCCTTTTCCAGAGATGTGCGCAGCTTCTTCCGGGTGCGCAGCAGCGACATCTTCACTCTGCCCTCGCTGCATCCGCACTGTTTTGCAATCTCCGATACCGGCAGCGCGAGCCAGTAGCGCGAGATGAAGAACGCCCGTGCATCTGCCGAAAGCCCTGCGAGGAAGCGCCGCAGCGCGTCCGTGAGCGCATTGCGGTCAACGGCTTGCTCGGTGCCGTCCTTCGCCGCAATATAGGGCGACAGCTCCTCATAGGAGAGCGGCGTCTGTCCGCCGCCGCGCCGCCCGGCATGTGCCTCCGCACGGCGGTTCAGCGCGATATTCCGCACGGCTGTGACAAAATAGCCGCCCAAATTCTCGGGGCATGCGGGCGGGATTGCGTTCCAGAGGCGCAGAAGCCCCTCGCTGACGCATTCCTCCGCATCCTCGCGGCTCTCTGTTATATGATAGGCGATCTGATTGCAGAGTGCGCCGTAAGCGGCTTCCGTCTCGCGGATCGCCTGCTCATCGCGGCGCTGATACAGCGCGATGATCGCGGCATCATCCATTATGTCGCCCTCCTTTGCAAATAAAATCGCACAGTCTGCATACTGTCCTATCTATTATAACAGATTTTCCGCGAAAAGGTAACGCATACAAAAAAACATCCGGCGAGCTTTTGCAAGCTGCCGGATGTTTGGCTCACATGATCAGAATTTGATCTCGTCAATCAGACCCGCGAGATACTTCAGCAGGACGGTCAGGTCATTCATATCAATGCCCTCTTTGCCGTCGCACTCTGCATTCACTCTGCCCTCTGCGGTCAGACCGATGTCGATGCCGCTCGATGCCTTTGCAAGCAGCACTGCGTCGGCAAGCTCAACTGCGCCGTTGCAGTCCAGATCGCCGTGGCGGACAATCTTTGTCTGCTCAGAGGAGGATTCCGTCGAGACTGTGGTGCTCGTGGTTGTGCTCTCGCTGCTCTGCTCTGTCTCTGTGACGGTCGTCGTAGTGGTCGTGGTAGTCGTAGTGGTCTCGCTCGAAGAAGACTGCGCCGGCTGACCGCTCATCGCGACTGCCATGTAGTAGAGATTCGAGGAGCCGCTGCCCTTTGCGACAGTGTGTGCACCTGCGGAAAGCTGCACGGTCAGCACGCCGTCTGCGGGGATATCATATGCGGTGCCGTCCACCTTGACGGTGGTGCCGTCCTTGATGACGAGCGTGAGGGAGCCTGCTGCGGGCATCGTGAAGCCGATGCTGGTCGTGCTCTCCATCTTGAGGCACTGGGTCAGGTTCATGCCCTGATAGGTCATCGTGCCCTTGCCCGTCGAGAGATTGCCGGAGATCGAGAAGAAATTGCTTGCGGTGCCGTTTTCGGTAAAGTTGTGAACGTAGTCGGAAGCAGTCACATCGCCGGTGCTCACGCCGGAGGATGCGGTCGTTGCGGTGGTGGTGCCGGAGGTGGAGCTGGAGGTCGAAGAAGCCTGTGTTACGACCGGCGGATCGGTCGGGGTGACATAGGAGCCGCTGCCGATTGCCACGATCGCGGACTTGTAGCTCGTCAGTGCGGATTTCAGCGCAGTGTTGACGGCATAGCTTGCATCGTCAACGGAATTGTTGAACTGCCACTTGAAATCGCCGCCCTGCATTCTGCCTGCACTTGCAGTGACCTTCGCGGGGACATCCGCGGGAGCATCCGCCTTGTAGGAATACATCTTGGAGCCAGTGTCGAAATTGTTGTAGGTTGTGCCGCCCGCAACGGTCTTCACGCTGTTCGGGACAGTCGCCGACGCACTGGTAACCTCGTAGGCATCGGAATCTGCGCCTGCGGACTGATAGGTGAGGTAGCTGAAGCCGGAGGGATTCTCAGCAAAGACATTGTTGTATGCCTTGATGATGCCGCCGTTTTCGCCGGAGAAGGTACCCTCGCCCTTGGCATCGGTGCCCTGGTTGGAGCTCATCATCGGCTTCGGGCAGGCGCGGAAGTAGTTGTCATCGACGAATGCGGAAGCGCCCATCGTCACGCCGACGCCGTACTTCGCATTGCCGTCGAAGTAGTTGTTGTAGATGTGGACAGAGCAGGTGCGGATACGCGGGTGACGGGAATCGGAGTGATCGTACCAGTTGTGATGATAGGTGATGTAGTTGTCGGTCGATTCCGACTTCATGCCCTGCAAATTGCACTTGCCGTTGTCCCAGAAGTGGTTGTAGGAATGGGTGATATAGGTCGAGGTCTTGGTATCAAGCGCGCCGTCGCCCTTTGCCTGGTCGGCATCGGAGCCTGCGTCGCCGTAGAAGAGATCGCAGTGATGCACCCAGACATGGTCATTGTTCTGCTGGAGACCGACATCATCGCCCTCGCTGCTGTTGCAGTTCATGAAGCCGATGTTGCGGACCTCCACATTGGACGCATTTGCAATGCGGAGACCGAAGCCGTTGAAGACGGTATCGGTGCCGATGCCCTCGATCGTAATGCCGCAGGAGAGGCGCTTGGAGGAGCCGTTGCCCTTCACGAGCAGATCGCCGCCCTCCAGCGTGGAAGGATCGGTGATATTGCCGATGCAGCGGAGATCGAGCGGACGGGTCTCATAGCCCTTCTGATATGCCGAAAGAATGCCCTGCACGCCGGTCGCGGAGGTCGTGCCGCCCTTGGAATCGGTGACAACATTCATCGAAACGCTGTTCTTGGTCTTGTCGGTGACATAGAGCACGACTGCGCCGCTGCGAAGCGTACCGTCTTCGTTATAGGCGCCGGATGCGGTCGAATTAGAATAAGCAGAATCCTTTGTCCACGCAAAGCCCGTGCGGTCATGTGCGGAGACCGTGACAGATTTGGATGCCGCCTTTGCCGTGTCCTCCTTGCCGCTCATCAGCGGAACGATCTGCAACGTATGCGAGCCTGCCTTCAGCCCCACGGCATCTGCACGGTAGAAGCCGTTGTACTGACGGATCAGCATGCTGTCGATCTGCTTGCCGTCGGCGTAGACATTGTAGCCGCTCGCGCCGGAGACCGGTGTCCACTGGACATATGCGGATTCAAACCAGCCGTCTGCGGCGGTAATTTCAACGGTATCCGCCGCAAGGACCGGGAACATCCCGGCGGGCACGGCGCTCACGAGCACGGCTGCTGCACAGACCGCAGCGATCAGATGTTTCTTTGTACGCATAAGTTTTCCCCCTAAGTGTATGTGTGTGATCGTTTTTTCTCAGATGACGGCGCCGGCGGTACCCGACTGCCACTGTACTTATCATTATACTGACATTTTGTCCCGGATGCAATGACAGATATTCCGCTTTTCCTGCATAATTGTCTCATGCGATATGGATTTTTCGGACTTTATGCAACCAAAGCGCATCATTTTGCGATATAATAGACAGAGAGGATGAAGGGAGGGATCGCAGATGGAGGACGCCGAGATCCTGCGGCTGCTCGAAGCGCGTGACGAGCGCGGGCTTCAGGCACTGCGGAAGCAGTATGAAAAAGGCTGCCGGAAGATCGCAATGCAGTATGTGGACAGCGCAGAGGATGCAGAGGAAGTCATGAACGATGTGCTGCTGGCTGTCTGGAATGCGGTCCCGCCGGAAAAGCCGGAGAATCTCTTTGGCTTTCTCTCCGCGCTGACAAAGCGCAGGGCTGTCTCGCTCGCCCGCAGGGAGCATGCGGCAAAGCGCGGCGGCAATGAGAAGCCCGCCGTGCTGGAGGAGCTTGCAGAATGCGTGCCCGGGACGCAGGATGTGGAGAAGCTCATCGAGACGCGGCAGCTTTCCGAAGCGCTGAACCGCTTTCTCGCGGAGCTCCCGCCCGAGATGCGCGCTGTCACCGTGCGGCGGTATGCCGATCTCTGGCAGGTGCGCACCATTGCGGCGCAGTTCGGCTTTTCGGAGAACAAGGTCAAAAGCATGCTGCACCGTGTACGAAAACGGCTGCGGCAATTTTTAGAGAAGGAGGAATGGCTATGAAAACGCAGGACCTGATGCAGGCATTTTCCGCGGTCAATCCGCGTTTCCGCAGCGAGGCACAGCAGATCGCGGCACGCACAAACAGGCGGAGGCGCATCCGCAGAACGGTCACGCGCATTGCGGTAGGGCTGACAGCGGCAGCGGCGGCATGCGGCGGACTGCTCGCGCTCGGCGTCTATTTGCAGGCACATGACGGCATCAATGTGCAGACAACCGGCTATCCGATCGAGGAAGTGCATGAAACCGCCGCAGGCACACAGCTTACAACGACCTTGACGGCGGACAGCACCGAGCGGGAGACAACGGCAGACAGTACGGAGGCAACGGATGATGCGGCACTTTTTGAGGGCATCATGCACGGTACAACGCCCTATATCCTGCCGTTTTGCGAAGACGGCACGCTGGAGGACAATACCCCAACCTCAGAAGTGACAGGCACAGAAGCTGCCGCCGTGCAGACAGTGCGCGCCGCAGAAACGACTGCAATGCCCGCCGTCACGGCAGCGCAGACAACCGCAGAGACTGCCGCAGCGGTGCAGACAACCGTGCAGACGGAGCAGCAAACTGCCGCTGAAACAGAGCCGCAGACATATCAGCCCGGCGATATTGACATGGACGGACATCTGACCTATGCCGATTATATGCTGGCGTGGATGTATCAGTATTATCTGACACTGCCGGAAACAACAGGCAGCTATCCGCAGATGCTGAACGCCGCACAGATTGCGATTTACAATGACATTGACACAATCGAAATCGACATGTCACAGTATTTCGACAAGACGCTGAATCCGTCAGAGGCGCGCGCCGCGGCAACGCCTTCCCTCAAGCTCGATGCCGCTGTCACAAGCCTGATGCAGCCGACTGACATGAGCGCAAAGGCATCTCTCTTTGCCGCGTCCCCGGAGCAGATCGGAAGCATTACGGATACAGACTTCGCGTGCATTCAGTCCGGCTGCCTGCACGGGCTTGCCGATCATGCGTATTTGCTCGGACAGTATTATCTCTGTCAGCTTTTGCCCGAGAAATACGGTCAGCGCAGCACGAGCATCACCGCAGAGCAGGTGGACGCATATCTTGATTTTCTCCGCGAAGCATGCATTGCGCGTGAGAAGCAGCTCAGCACATGACAACAGAACATCCTTCATTTACTCCGCACACCGGCGCCCGCCCGGTGTGCGGATTTTTTCACTGCCTGCATGAGCTGCCCCGGACAGACAACAGCAAAAGCTGCGGAGCGATATACTCCGCAGCTTTTGCATGCACTTAGTATTGATGCGCCAGCAGCTTTGCAAGAAAGATCACAAACAGATGCGCGGGATAGAACAGATAGAAGAACCACTTTGCAAACTGCGGATGCTTTCCTTTTTCGCCGTTGTAGAAGAAGGTGACGATCAGATAGCCTGCGAACAGGAAGCAGAGATCAACGGCAAAGCCGATCAGGCTGTTCACGAGCAGATCATTCCGCCCGTGCTGCATATAGATGACCGCTGCGGGTACGGTTCCGATCAATAAACTGCCGGCAGCGCACAATGCGAAAAGCGCCAGCCGCTTTGCAGGCTGCTCCCGGAAGTAATAGAAAATCAGAATGATCGGGATGCCGAAAACGAGCCACTGCATCTGAAGCAGCACTGTGGCAGCGTCCAGAAGAAGAACCAGCGCAATTTTCAGCCACAGCTGCATGCCGCTTTCGGATACAATCAATGCGATCAGGCCGAGAAACAGCGTGAAAAACACATTCAGATATGTGAAAATGCCCGGTGTCAGCAGCGTCCCGTTCATCATAAGGCAATACGGAATCTGCGTGATGACGGCAAACAGAAGCAGCCGGAGCGCATATTTTTTCAGGGAATGCGTATGCCGGAATCCTTCTGCGATGAAGAAGAAAAAAACCGGAGAGGCGATCAGGGAAGCCTGCGCGAGCAGAAACAGAAGCCATGAATTCTGTAAGCTCGCCGAAGCGCCGCAATAAAAGTCGATAAAATGTCCGACCGCCATCGGAATGATCGCAATAAATTTCAGCAAGTCCCGGTTAATGACTTTATATTTTTCGTTTGTCTGCATGATTTTTCTCCCTGTGCTGCATATCGGCTGTTCTGAACGATGAGTCCGTAGGTTCATCTATTTAATTATACCATATTTACTTTCAAAAGTCAATCCCGCGGCGTCATTCAGCATAAATCAAACATATATTCTGCGCAAATTCTCACTCTTGCACTTTTCTGCGATATGTGCTATAATAAGGTATCATCAAAAACGAAGGAGCAATGCAGCATGATCAAGGTCGATACGGAAAATCTGAGCCGCTTCTTTCAGAAGTCCGAGCTGATCCCCGCAATCTGCTATGAGGTCAACACGAAAACCGTGCTGATGCTGGCATATATGAACGAGGAATCGCTCCGGCGCACGCTGGAGACCGGCTATACATGGTTCTGGAGCCGCTCGCGGCAGGAATACTGGAACAAGGGCGCCACATCGGGGCATGTGCAGAAGGTCATCTCGATCTATGCCGACTGCGACGATGACACGCTGCTCCTGAATGTCGAGCAGACCGGCGCTGCATGTCACACAGGCTCTTACAGCTGCTTCTTCAAGGAACTTTACAGCACAGAGGAGGAAACCGAATCATGAGCATTTACGAGGAAATCTTTGCCGTCATCAAGGCGCGCCAGGAGGCTTACAAAAACGGTACCGCGCAGGAGGGCTCCTACACCGCCTATCTCTTTGACAAGGGCGTGGACAAGATCTGCAAGAAGGTCGGCGAGGAAGCGACCGAGACCGTCATCGCGGCAAAGAACGGCGACAATGACGAACTGAAGAACGAGATCAACGATCTGCTCTATCATGTGATGGTGCTTGCCGCCAATCAGGGGCTTGACTGGAGCGAGGTCGAACAGGTGCTTGCAGAGCGCAATGAAAAAATCGGCAACTTAAAGCAGTTCCACACGGTTGACAAGAACACCTGACACATATTCTGCCTCCCGTGAATAGAATGCAGTGAGGGAACGCAGCGTTCCCAATCTGTAACGGGAGGAATCCATAATGAACGAAGACAGCATCATCGTGCCGGTGAAAGCCGACCGTGTGTTTGACAGCTGCTCCGATAAGGACTGCATCACGAATCTGGAGGTGCAGCTCGACGGCGGCGCGGAGCTGCCGCAGCAGTTCACTGCCGTCAAGACACGCTGCTGCACAATCGACAATATCTGCATGACGGTCGAACCCATTGCGTTCAACCGCGGCTATTATTCGGTCGATCTCACCTACACCTTCGGCGTGGAGCTGCTCGCCTATGAGCGTGCCTGCGACACACCGACGCCGCTGCACGGCACCGCGACTGCCTCGAAGAGCGTGATCCTTTACGGCTCGGAATCGAACACCAAGACCTTCTTCAGCAGCGGCGCCTCGATCGGCGAGACAAACTGCTGCTGCGACACGGTCAATCTGCCGACCGCAAGCTGCCAGTGCGTCGATCCGATTGCGCTGGAGACAAGGATCGCAACGATCTGCGGGAACGGCGGGAGCGCCCTGCCTGACGGCAGCCCCATCCCGAATGTGCGGAGAGCCGTCATGCTGACGCTCGGCATCTTCTCGGTCGTGGAGCTCACGCGCCCCGTGACGTTGAATGTTGCCGCAAGCCCCTACACCGTGCCGGAGAAGGCATGCGCCGCGGAGACCGACTCGCCCTGCGAGATCTTCAGCCGCTTGCAGTTCCCGGCGGAGGAATTTGCGCCGCAGTCGCTCATGCAGAATCAGAACGGTTCACAGGAGTGCTGCCGGAGCTGACCGCACCGGCAAGAGACCCGCGTGGGCGGCTGTGTCCACGCGGGTTCTTTTCAATATGCCGGAAGATGTAAAACAGCAGCAATCCCGAAAAATAAAATCGCGTGTATGCGCGGAATGATATGACCGGACAGGAGGCAGATCATGTTTGAAATCATACTGATCGTCATACTGGCAGCATTTGCCGCAGGCGGAATCTGGGCATATGCTGTGACCAGCAAGGTGAAAAAGGCAGGCATCGACACAGATGCCGTGGTTTCACGCGTAGAACTGCGTGAATGGGAGAGCGGAACCGGCGATACGGCGCAGAGCAGCGTCACGGAGGATTACTATATCACATATACCAATCTGGACGGACAGGCTGTGGAGGCACTGCTCAGCAATCCGGGAAGTCACAGATTCAAAGCAGGAGACAGAATCAGCATCAAATATCTTCCGGGGCGGGAGGATTATCCGGTGCTGGTGAAAATCCTCTGAAGGCAGCCCGGGAATCCGTGCGGCTGCGGTATCATCTCCGCAGCGGCTCCCTGCCGGATTCCGATGATCCGCTGCATTGAAAAACAGAATCACAACGGAGTATCAAAAGCTATGAAAAAGGCATACAAGCGCATTCTGGCGGGTGTTTCCGCACTCGCTGTGCTGACTGTCGCCGGCGGCAGCATCGCCACGGCCGTGATCATGCAGAAACGGTTTAACCGCGCAGCGTATCCCGACCGCAAACTGAGCGCATATTATCTGTATGAAGACTTCGCCGGCCGTTACCCGCGCGAAAATGTGCAGTTCACATCCGGCGGCAACAACCTCCAGGGCTATTTCTACGGCATGGAGAACGACGGTCCGCTGCTGGTCTTCGCACACGGCATCGGCACAGGGCATGAATCCTATCTCAATCAGCTGCTCTGGTTCGTTGACCGCGGCTGGCGCGTCTTTGCCTATGACGCAACCGGCACATGCACCAGCGAAGGCAAGGGCACAAAGGGTCTTGTGCAGTCTGTGCTCGACCTTGATAAAGCACTCACATTCATCGAGCAGGACAGCCGTTTTTCGGGCGTCCCCGTCTGCGTGATGGGACACAGCTGGGGCGGCTATGCGGCGGCTGCCATTCTGGAATATGATCATAAGATCGCCGCATCTGCGAGCATTTCCGGATACGCATACCCGGTCGAGATGCTGGACAAGGGCGCCGAGGACATGCTCGGCAGCGTGCTCGGCACACTGTTCCACCCGTTTGCGTGGGGCTATAATCAGATCGTCTTCGGGAAGGATGCCGGACGCAATGCGGTCGATGCGGCAAACAGCAGCACAACGCCGCTCTATGTGACCCACGGCGAGCTGGACGAGCTCATCCCCTATGACAGCGTCGGCATTTACGGGCACCGCGGCGAGATCACGAATCCGAATGCGGAATTTCACACGGTCAGCGGGAAATACGCCGGGCACACGAAGCTCATTTACAGCGACGCATCGAATGATTACGCCGCAGAATTCAACGAAGGCTATGCAAAGATCGCGGAGCAGTATCCTGACGGCGTGCCGGATGATGTGCGTGCTGCGGAGCTTGCGAAGGCGGATACCGGGATTGTCAATCAGCCGAACGAAGCGCTGCTCTCGGAGATCGAGACATTTTTCTTAAAGCATCTGCCCTCATAAATCAGAGTTTGGCGGGGAGCAACCCCACCACCGCCGCCGTTGGCGGCGGTCCCCCTCCCCTTTCAGGGGAGGCAAGGTAAAGTGCTCTTCAAAGGCTGGAATTCTGCGTTCTTGGCTCCCCTGAAAGGGGAGCTGTCAGCGAAGCTGACTGAGGGGTTATATTCTGATTTACAGAACATTCCGCAGCAGCGCATAGAGGAGCCACAAGGCAAGCAGCGCGATCCAGAACCACACCTTCCGCGGCAGCAGCGTCACGCGCTTCCCGAGTGCTTTGCACCAGCGCTCCGCATACCAAAGCAGCGCCAGCAGCACACATGCCGGGATCACCGCATTCTCCCGCACCGCCCCCGCAAGGTCGCCGCGGCAAAGTGCAAAGACGCTGTGCGTCATCCCGCAGGCAGGGCAGAGCTTCCCCGTCAGCGTCCGCAGAATGCACGGGTACATATGCGGCATCAGGTAAATCTCATAGACATACCGCACGGCAAGCAGAATCCCTGCCGCGGCAAAGGGCAGCACGCAGAGCAGCATGATCTGCTGCTTTCTGCGCATCTGCGCGGATTTTTGCTGCACGGCAATACACCTCCCGGATACAAATTCTCGAATTTCAAGAAAAATATATCGTTTTTCGATAAAAAACTATTGACAAACGGAAAGAAGTGTGCTATACTGGTCTCAGAAAGCAAATCAGAAAAGGAGCGATCCCGTATGAATATCAAATGGACTGCAAAAAAATCTCTGACACTCACCCGCATCCTCACGCTCGTGACACTTGTGCTCGCAGGCGCGGCGCTCTTCTGCATCCCCGTGATGACCGAATGGTATGACGCGGTCTCCGGGCATGAGCCCATCCGCATGATGCTGACAGTCTGCCTGTATCTCAGCGCATTTCTCGGCATTGCGGCGCTGCTCGGCCTGCTGAAAATGCTCGACAACATCGCAAAGCAGCAGGTCTTTGTAAATCAGAACGCATTTTGTCTGCGCCTGATCTCGTGGTGCTGCTTCGCGGTCGCGGCAATCTGGATCGTGCTTGCCTTCCGCCGGCCGCTCGCGTTCTTTGTGGCGTTCATTGCGGCGTTTGGCGGGCTGGTCGTGCGCGTGGTGAAGAATCTGCTGGAAATGGGCATCACGCTGCGCGAAGAAAACGACTACACCATCTGAAAGGAGCGGAGAATATGCCGATCATGGTCAATCTCGATGTGATGATGGCAAAGCGGAAGATCTCCGCGGGAGAGCTTGCCGAGCGTGTGGATATCACGCCCGCGAATCTTTCCATCCTCAAAAACAACAAGGCAAAGGCGGTGCGCTTCTCGACACTGGAAGCGATCTGCCGCGAACTCGACTGTCAGCCGGGCGATGTCCTCGAATATGTAAAGGAGGAATAATGGAAGACTACAATTTCACTGTATACGACGAACAGGACGCGCGCCCGCCGCGGCAGAAATCGCCGACAGGCTGCATCCTCACAGTGTTCGGTGCAGCAGCGCTGTTTGTGTGGCTCGTGATGCACGCACTGGTGCCGACCGACTGGCGCATCTTCACAAAGAAGCGCATAGAACAGCTGGAAGCAGAGTATCACATGAATCTCCGCGATGCAGACCCGGAGCGATACTGGATCCCGTCGCTCGCACAGGATACCCGCGACCGCTTCGTGTTCTATGTCAGCGATTATCACGCATTCATGGAGCAGTGCTTCTTCGGCGAAATCATATACTCGGACGAAACGCCGGACGGTTCTTCCGCGGTCTACACGTGTCTCGCGTATCAGGATGACCGCCTGATCCTGCGCATTAGATTCACGGCAGAGGACGGCAGATACAAAGCCGATCTTGTAAGCTATACAGAATAACCAAAGCTCTGGGCAAATGAAACATTTGCAGCGGGCGCCGGAATCGTCAGTGCGCTGCTGCTGATATATCTGACAATCCGTTTTTCCTGTGTGCTTGCAAAGAAGTTCAGATGGAAATAACATGCTTGTAAAGGAGACAAAGCGATGATCAATCCTGAGACACAGAACACAGAGCAGCCGGCATATACCCCGCCGGTGCAGCCCCCATACGGGCAGCCGGTTCCGCCGAGCGCCATGCCTTATTACGCACAGCGCATCACAAAACCGCCGCACACCGTAAAGCCTTATGACGGGCTCTTTGCATGGCTCATGATCCCGCTCGGATTCCTCTTTCTGCGCTATATCGTCGTCTATGCGGACGGCTTTGTCACAACCGGCGTCTTCCTGCTGCTCTTTGCGCTCGGTGCCGCGTATCTTCTGAAGAACGGCTGCAAGCCCACTGCGGGGCAGTGGCTCAGCGGCGCAGTCATCTGCGCATTCACGGCAGTCTTCTCGCTGACGGCAAGCGCTCTGCTGCACGGGCTCTGCTTTCTCTTTCTGCTCGCGGCGTTCGTCTGGTGGATGCAGGCAGTCGGCGGCAAAGTGCCGTTCGTCACACGCTATTTCGCGCTCGATCTCGGGGACGCACTGCTGGTGCAGCCCTTCCGTGAGATGGGTGCAGCCCCCGCCGCAATCTCGGCTTCCGTGAAGAAATCGGAATCGGCAAAGACCGTGCGCACGGTGCTGCTCGGGCTGCTGGTGACCGTGCCGCTGACCGTGATCGTCGGGGTGCTGCTGGCAAGCGCAGACTCCGCCGTGGAGGAGATCTTCACACAGCTCGGCGAGCTGATCACCGATGACATTGTGACGATCATCGCGGAAATCGCATTCGGCATTCCGGCGGCGTTCCTGCTTTTCGGTGCATGCCGCTCGGGTGCTGACCGCCGTGACAATCCAATGCCGGATGACGGCACACATGCAGAACGGCTCTCCGCGCTGCGCTTCATCCCGAATCTCGGTCTCTATGCGGGTGTCACGCCGATCTGTCTCCTGTATCTGCTCTATGTCTGCACGCAGACAAGTTATTTCTTCTCTGCCTTTGCGGGGAAGCTCCCCGGGGATATGATCTATTCCGAATATGCGCGCCGCGGCTTCTTTGAGCTCTGCGCAATCGCGGTCATCAATCTCGCGGTGCTGCTCGTCATGAACGCCTGCGCGAAAAAGGGCGGCAGGGAACGCCCGAAGGCGCTCAGCTTCTATGTCACGCTGCTCTGCTGCTTCACGCTGTTCATCATCGCGACGGCGCTTGCAAAAATGCTGCTCTATATCGACGCCTACGGTCTCACGCGCCTGCGCCTTTACACCGCATGGTTCATGGTGCTGCTGGCGGTGGTGTTCCTTGTGCTGATCGTGCGGCAGTTTGTGCGGAAGTTCCCGACCGCTGCCGTGCTGACCGCAGTCTTCCTCGTGATGTTCGGCGGGCTCTGCTTCTCGCGCCCCGATGCGCGGATCGCGGAATACAATCTCACGCGCTATGAACAGCACACGCTCCCGGAGCTCGATCTCGATGCGCTGACCGATCTCTCCGATGATGCCTATGTCGTCATCGTGCAGCATTTCGATGCACTGAACGAATCGCAGCAGGCGTTCTTCACAAAGCAGCTCCGCGCACGCCTTGACAGCTACACAGAAAGCCGCGATGAAACCTGGAACGCATCGGCACAATGGCTGCTGCATCATGCCCTTGAAATGCCGCAGTGAACGGAACTGCGGGGAGAGGGAATCTTTGAAAAGCCGCGAACAGCGGCGCCTTCGGTCGGACGCCCGGAGGAAAATGCAGGCCCGGGCTCCGGGCAGGAGGTGCATCTCATGTCTCCGCAGTATTTTATCATGTATCTTGTCGTGCTCTGGTGCTATATCCGTCTCATGCGCCGCTGGAAGCGGAAGCGGCTCAGCGCGGGCAAGGGATACGGCGGGCTCTATCCCGTTATCAGCGTGCTCGGCGGCATCGCGATGTTTTATCTCGGCGCACTCGCATTTCTCTTCTCGCTCTTCATGACGCACAACTGGTACATCTTCACAGACAGCCGGAAGGCAGTGATCGAGGAGCAATACGGCATCACCGACGGCGGCGGCGTGCGCTTTACGCACTATCAGGTCAGCTTCGGCGGACCAGACGGCTCCAATTACTTCCTGACGCTCACCTGCACGGGCGATGTCCGCGAAATGCTGGAAACGCACGGCAGCGGTACGATTACAAAATACACGCTGAACGGGCAGGTATGGTGCGCAGAGGATGACCCCGATGACCCCGAAGCAGTCCCCTATATGACGATTGCCCCTTCCGAGCCGTATTCGGAGTACTACGAATATGAGCACGGCAGACGGTACTTCGTGACAGTCAAAGATGAGGGTGATCTGAAGCGCGTGACATTCCGATGGTAATCAGAAAGGAAACAGCAATATGTATCACAGGAAACCGCTCGCGGTCTGCATGATCCTGCTGAATCTTGCAGCGATCGCATGCCTCATTTATCTCGCAGTGCCCTATCTCATGCACGACACCTATGTCGCAAACCCCGACGCCATGATCCCGGCGGAGCGCTGGGACGGCAGCGGCTTTCTGCTCGTGCTCGGCATCCTCCCGATGCTGACTGCAAACACCCTCGGCTTTTTCTTCATCTTCAAAAAGGAGAAGCTGCTCCCCCGCCTTGCCGTGTTCCTGCCGGCGATCGCAGAGATCGCGCTCGCCGCGCATTATCTCTTCATCTCATTCACACAGTACAACAACTGAACAAAAGGAGTATCATCATGGAAACACAGAAGAAAACACACACGCTCAGAAACATCCTGCTGATTGCAGCCGCGCTCGTCATTGCATTCGGTGCGCTCTGCCTGCACGGCATGCTTGATTACACACACCGCGTCCCGCAGATCACGCCCTATGAGGGGCTCTCCTTTGCAAAGGGCAGCGAAGTCACGGCATATGACCTCGCGGAGATCACCGTGCAGAAGAAAGGCGCGTTTGTCTCCAAGCGCATTCTGGAGGCAAAATGGAGCGACGGCACATATGATGATCTCAGCATCAGCGAGAACGGCGAGACACTGCGGATCGGCGACAAAACCGGCAAGCTCTTTGTCTGGGTGCAGGCGACCGGCGCGGAAGCGCGCGAAGCCGAGTGCATCATCACTGTGACGGAGTAACGCGATGGATACGCGAAAGCTCCGCCGCACAATGCTCCTCTGCGCAGTGCTCCTGCTCGGGAGCGAGATCCTGATCGGCATGCTTGCACACGGATGGGTGCGCAATTCCCTCGGCGACATTCTGGTTGTGATTTTGCTCTGGACGCTCTGCCGCACGGTGTCGCCCGCAAAGCCGCGATACGGCATGCTGCTTCCGGCGGCGATCCTCCTCTTTGCGTTCGGCGTGGAATTCTTACAGCTCTGGGGCTTCTGTGACCGGCTGCACATCACAAACCGCCTGCTGCGCATCATCATCGGCACAGGCTTTTCCGTCAGCGACCTCATCTGCTACACGGCCGGCATCCTGCCCTGCCTTGCCGCAGAGCTTCTTCTCAGGAAGCGCTCCGCATCTATTATACCATAACTTTCTTGACAGCGCAAGCAAGCCCCCGGTACATTTCCTGTACCGGGGGCTGCTTTTGATTCTGCTGCACAATTATTCAGACTGTGCTTCCTGTGCTGCTCCGTCAAGATCCACGATCAGCATGCAGGGAGAGCCTGCCGAATCGGTGAAGTGATAGAAGCCGTAGGTCTTGCCGCCGAACACATCGAAGTATCCTCTGAAGGGATCCGCTGCGCTGAAGTTGGGCGTTTCGCTCAGGATACGCGCAGCTTCCGCATCAAACTGCTCAGCTGCGTTTTCCGGAACCGGCGCACCGACGATCATATTGCATGCAAAGGTGTCAAGGTCGCCTTCCTTGTCAAAGTAGAAATATGCTTTGTCAAGTGTTTCGACGCCGTTCTCCGTGCGGGTGAAGACCATCTCCCAGAGATCATTCACCATGTTGTAGAAGTGCGAGTCGCCGGGCTTCACGGACCATTCGGTGCCGGGATATGCCGCTGCAAGGAGCTGCTTTGCGGTATACGCATTGGCATCTGCTGTCTGACGGAAGAATTCCGAAAGACGCTCAGCCTCTTCCTCGTTGTAGACCTTATCAGGATCGCCGGGCTTGCGCGGGCCGCAGTATCTGCGGACATTGCCGTATGTATCGGTCACGATCGTCATGCCGCTGTCGGTGGTGTATGCGGTCCAGTCCTCGTGCGGATACTCCCTGTCATAGAACCAATAGCCCCAGATCTGCTGATCAAAGATGCAGCCGAAGTCGCCGCCGGTATACGGTTCTGCGCTCGCGGTGAAGGTATCATCGGCGGTGCAGATCCCCAGATCTGTCAGGGTATTCACAAAGCTGTCAAACGGCGGGAGGTTCGTGCTTTCGGTGTTCTCAATCTGATTGGCGTACTGTCCCTCTTCGGAGTAAACGATCAGGCAGTCATCTCTGTCACGCTTGCCCGTTCCGTCCATCTCTGTCAGATACTTTGCATAGAGCTTGCCGCCCCAGCTGACATACCAGCAGTAGTTTGCGTTTGCAAATTTGCCCGCTGCGACAAGGCGCTCCGCCTCCTGCTGGAACAGATCCGCCTGATGATCCTCAACGCCTGTATAAGCAAAGTCTGCATAATCGACTGTGAGCGACTTCGGCGTGCCCTCCGTGTACTGCTCATACAGCACCTCGCAGACAGTGACACCGTCGTAGCCCTCGCCGAAGAAACGGAACACATCATAGCCTTCCATGTGCGCCTTTTCCTGAAGGATCAGCTTGCTTGCACCGACAGCGAACGGCTGCACACGGTCATATGCTTTCTGATACAGTTCATTGTCATCGTAAGGATGATCTGCCGAGACCGCCATATTCTCAGGCGCCTGATAGCTGATCAGATCGCCCCATTCATTCGTCAGGATCTTCTCGCCTGCATCGGACACATAGGCATCGCAATATGCGGCAGGGCGCTCCGTGTCATACGGCCAGATGCCGCGGATCGGCACAGCTTCCTGCTCGCCGAGCTTAAAGAACACATTGCTGCTGAGCGCGGAGAAGTCCGGCGTGTCGGTCTGTGCGGGTTCATCGCTCTGCACGGGCTCTGTGAGAAGATCGCCGCCCTCTGCCCGCACAAGGAGCATCGCGCCTTCGTTCGGTTTGTCCATTGCCTGCATGAGATAGGAGCCGAGCACCGTGCCGTTTACCTCATGGAAGGTCTTGTCGATGACCGGAGACTCCGAGAACGAAGCGGCTGCCGCCTCCGGGTAAAGCGCTGTGTAAAGCCGCAATGCCTCCGCATCAAAGGGGGCTGTGTCGGCAGGCGTGCAGGTGTAGTCGATCGCGACCAGCTGCACAGTGCCGTCCTTTGCCAGCACAGCCTGTACGGTATCGGTCGGGCAGTCTGCATCCGCCAGATGATACGCATAATCGTAGTAATAGGAATCAAATCCCGCCGCGCTGCCTTCGTTCGGCTCGGAGCGGAGCATCTCCTCCGGCTCCTTGCCGGAAACTGCCTTCACGAGTTCGATGCTGCGTTCCTTTGCGGCTTCGCTGTCCATCATTTCGCTGTCATCAATTTTGGTGTCTTCCGTCACATCCAGCCGCTGGTAGCTCAGGAATCTGCCGGTTTCATCGAGCATGATCTCTGCTGTGTCACCTTCGGTGCGGTAGGATTGCCATTTATACTTCGGCATCTCATCCTGATAGAGCCACTCGCCCTCCTGCCCGACCGTCACGCTGCCGCGGAAGGCAAAGGCGGAAGTGTCGATGCCGAATGCCGAGAGATCAGGCAGATCCGCTTTCTGTGTCTCGCTCTGACCGGAGCCTTCTGCGCCGGGATTGAGCTTCGGTGTTTCCTGACGAATCTTCATCACGGCGAACACATTGAGTCCGACGACTGCCGCGACGGCTGCTGCCATTGCCGGCTTCTGCCATGCGGAATGCTTTTCGATGCGGCGCTCTGCCGTACCTGTTTTCTGCTCTGCAAAGAGCACTTCCTCAACGCGGTCGGGCACATTGAAATGATCGACTGCGCGCTTATAATCCTTCATGCTGCTCATATTGAGAACACCTCCCCGAGTTCTTTCCTCAGCAGCTCCCGCGCCCGCTGTAACTGCTTGCGGACGGCTGCCTCGCCTGTCTTTGTGATTTCACTGATCTCGCGTGTCGAATAGCCTTCATAATAGAAGAGATGTACGGCAATGCGGTATTTTGCCGGGAGTGCTGTCACCGCGTCGAGCACGGCGCGTTCCTCCGGCGACATGGATGCCGCCGCAATCTGCTCTGCCTCCGTGAGCGGGACGCTCGTCTTTCTGCGAAAGGATTTCAGCAGATTCTTGCAGTGATTGATTGTCACACGGAGCATCCAGGCCTTTTCCGCTTCGCTGTCTGCGAAGGGCTTTGTCTCCTGAAAGCGTGCGAGAAAGACATCATGCGTGATGTCCTCTGCGTCCTGCACATTGCGGCAATAGGCAAGCGCTGTGCGGTAGACCGTATTCTTCCATTTCTGATAGACTGCTGCCATTTCAGCGCGCTCCATCCCGGCAGCCTCCTTTCCGATTGCCCGCGAACGGGCAAGGGTGATATCCATTGTCATATCCCTCCTCCGGCTGTGGTTTGATCACCGGCTTTCATAAGGAACACAACTGAGCGGGGCAATTTGTGACACGCGGGGGAAAAAATTTTTTCAGGGAGAGATTCAGCTGCGTGAATTGCCTAAAGCGTTGTCTGCATCAGCACAGCGGCTTCCTCGGGGTCGCTGTAATAGCGGGGGCGGCAGCCGTTCTGATAAAAGCCCAGCGATTCATAGAGCGTGCGGGCGGGGAAATTGCTCTCGCGCACCTCCAGATAACAGACCGTACAGATGCCGCGCATCTGCCCGCACATCGCCGCCCAGAGCGCACGGGCGATCCCCTGCCTGCGGTATTCCGGCAGCACGGCAAGCGTGTTGAGCGTCAGCTCATCGAGCACATAGCTGCAATGGAGAAACCCGATCACAGCGCCGTTTTCCATGCAGAGCAGCGCCGTGCTCTGCGGGTCGGCAAGGTCGCGCCGATAGACCGACTCGCTCCACGGCGCCTTGAAGCACTGCTTCAGCATCTCTGCCGCCGCATGCACGGTCTCCTCCGTCATCGGGAGAATTGTCCTGTCAGCCCTTTGCATCATACCAGCTCTTTCCTCTCTGCACATCTGCCGTCAGCGGCACGGAGAGCCTGCATGCCTGCTCCATCTCGGTGTGCAGGATCTCGGCAGCCTTGTCCGCCGCCGATGCGGGCGCCTCCACGATCAGTTCGTCATGAATCTGCAAAATCAGATGTGCCTCGGGTGCTTCTGCTTTCAGCCGCCGCCAGACGCGCACCATCGCCGCCTTGATGATGTCGGCGGCAGTGCCCTGCACGGGGGTATTCATCGCAATGCGTCTGCCCGCTGCCTGCACCATCTTATTGGACGCACGCAGCTCGGGGACAAAGCGCTTTCTGTGGAAAAGCGTCGTGACATAGCCCTTTTCCTTCGCCTGCTCCACGGTCTCATTCATGAACTGCCCGACACGCGGGAAGGCATGCAGATAGTCCTTGATATATTTGTCAGCCTTCGCGACCGACACGCCGATATCCTTCGAGAGCGAGAAGGCGCCGATGCCGTACAGGATGCCGAAATTGACCGCCTTCGCCGCACTGCGCATGTCCTTTGTGACCATCTCCTCGGGCATATTGAACACCTGCGCGGCGGTCATGCGGTGGATATCCTGATTTTCGGCAAAGACGCGGCGCATGTTTTCGTCGCCGCAGAGATGTGCGACCAGCCTGAGCTCAATCTGGCTGTAATCGGCATCGAGCAAAGTCTCGCCCTCCGCCGCAATGAAGAATTTGCGCATCTCGCGCCCGAGCTCTGTCCGCACGGGGATATTCTGGAGATTCGGCTCAGTGGAGGAGATTCTGCCGGTGCGGGTCTCCGTCTGGCGATAGCAGGTGTGGATTCTGCCGTCGGGTGCGACCGCTTTCAGCAAGCCTTCCACATAGGTCGATTGCAGCTTTGTATAGCGGCGGTATTGCAGCACAAGATCGACGATCGGATGCTTGTCGCGGAGCCCCTCAAGCACCTCTGCGTTTGTAGACCAGCCGGTCTTTGTCTTCTTGCCGGCGGGGAGCGCCAGCTCCTCAAAGAGCAATACGCCGAGCTGCTTCGGTGAGAGGATGTTGAACGCATGCCCTGCCTGTGCATAGATCTCCTGCTCAAGCGAAGTGATCTCGCGGGAGAGCATTTCGCCGAACCGTTCCACGCCCGCCGCATCAATGCGCACACCGACATGCTCCATCTCTGCCAGCACCTCTGTCAGCGGGAGCTCAATCTCTCTGAGGAGCGTGTCCATGCCCTGCTCCGTGACCTGTGCCGCAAGGCGGTCGGAGAGCTGCGAGAACGCGGCGATTTCCGCGAGGTCCCCAAGCGTTTCCCGGTATGCAATGCCCTCGCCCATGCAGAGCTTCTCAACCGTATACTCCGGCGTCGAGGGATTCAGCAGATAGGCGCAGAGCTCGGTGTCCAGCGTGAGATTGTGAACCGTATCGCCCGCTTCCATGCACATGCGGTATAGAGGCTTTGCGGCAAAGGTGCGCTTCTTCACATCCGAGGTCAGCAGCTTCATGATCTGCGCGGGGTCTGTGATGCGCGAGACGCTGCTGCCCCAGGCAAGATACATCACATTGCCTTTCAGCAGGAAATCGACGGTCTCCTCACCGGTGAGCAGGCGGTCAAAGGCTGCTGCATCGAGCGTGACGGCTGTGAATGCCTTTTCAGGCGCAGCATCCGTCTGCGTGTCCGCTTCCGAAACGGCAGAGGGCGTGATATGCAGGCGTTCCATCAGCTTGTAGAGCTCCAGATCGGTGAGCAGCGCAGAGAGCGCCGCCTCATCACGCGGCTTCTGCGCATAGTCCGCAGGCGCGGTCGGCACAGGTGCATCGGTCACGATGGTCGCGAGCCACTTGCTCTGCTCTGCATCCGCTTTGCCGCCCTCGAGCTTTTTCCGCACGGAGGGTGTGAGCTTTGCCTCGGGGAGCGCCGCATAGAGCGCTTCGATGCTGCCGTATTCCTGAATGAGCGCGGAGGCGGTCTTCTCGCCGATGCCCGCCACGCCGGAGATGTTGTCGGAGGAATCGCCCATCAGCGCTTTCAGGTCGATGAGTGACTTCGGAGCAAAGCCGTAATCTGCGCGGAATTTCTCCTCAGTGTAGAGGATCGGCTCCCGGTTGGTCGCAAGCCGCACGGTCACATGCCCGCCGATGAGCTGCAAATTGTCGCGGTCGCCCGTGAGCAGCACGCAGTCGTTCCCCGAGGCCGCCATTGCCGCGGAAACCGTGCCGAGAATGTCATCTGCCTCCCAGCCCTCACAGGTCACGACCGGGTAGCCCATCGCCGTGAGGATCTCCTTTGTGAGCGGGAGCTGCATGGCGAGCTCCTCGGGCATCCCCTTGCGGTTTGCCTTATAGCTTGCGACTGCCTTGTGGCGGAAGGTCTTTGCCTTGCAGTCAAAGGCCGCGGCAATCGCATCGGGCTTCACATCGTCTGCGGCTTTCAGCAGGATATTGAAAAAGCCGTAGATCGCATTGGTATAGACGCCCTTCCGGTTCGAGAGGGGCTTGACGCCGTAATAGGCGCGGTTCAGGATGCTGTTGCCGTCAACAAGCAGGAGTTTCATATTTGTATTCCTTTCTCCGTAGATAATCAGTTCAGCCGGGCGATGAATGCCCGGATGATCTCACCGCAGGCATCGGGCTCCGTTTCATAGATCAGATGGTCGCCGGGCAGGGAGATCAGCTCGCAGTTTCCGAGCCGTTCAAGATAAGGGTTCAGCACATTGTGCAGATAGGCGCTTGTCTCGCGCATGATTTCCGTGACCGTTTCCTCAGAGGCGCCGTCTGCCCGGAGCGCGTCCTCCGTCAGATACGCCGTGGTGATATAGATTTTCGGGATCTCATTGGTGACGGCCGCTTCCCATGCGGTGTTGACATTGCGGCACTCGAGCGCACTCTCCGAAAGGAGCGCTTTGGAATCATAGGTCATCAGCGTCATTGCATATTCCGCGCGCTGTTCGTTCTCACTCAGGTACGCCTTCGGCGGCAGAAACGCTTTCAGCGGCAGATTGCCCGCGCCGCCGAGACCTGCCCTGTCGAGCGCATAGAACAGCCGCACTTCTCCCTCGGGCTTTGTCGGCTGATGCTCCGGCGGAATCGCTTCCAGCTCCGTGCCGTCAATGATCGCGACTGCTTCCACCTCATCGGGATATCTGCTCTCCCAGTATGTCGCATAGACGCCGCCGATTGAATGCGGCATCAGCACATACGGCGCCGGGATGCCGGCGTTTTGCAGCGCCGTGCGGTAAGCCCCGACAATCTGCTCGACCGTCATCTCCGTGTCGGTGTCATCGCTCATGCCGTATCCTGCGCGGTCAACAAAGATCACCTGGTTTTCCTGTTCCAGATGCGCGGTCATCCGGCGCATGGTAATGCAGCAGTCCGGGATGCCGAAGCCCGCCATCGCAATGATGCGGTGCTGCCCGTTTTCATTGCCGCAGCGGATCACATTGACAGAATAGTCTCCCGCAGAAACAAGCTGTTCATAGCCCTCGTCCCGCAGAAATGTGAGATCGCGCTTTGCACGGATGCGGCTGCTGACAAACAGCATCAGCCAGCCGAGCAGCAGTATGCCCGGCAGAAGCAGCAGCAGCCTGCGCCTGCGCGGTTTTCTGTTCTCTTTCATGATGTGCTCCTTTGCTGTCATGTCTCATCATCAAGCGGGTAGAGAATCTCCCGGAGGCTCTCCCGCAGATCTGCAATTCTGTCTGCCGCAAAGATCACGGCAAGCCCGGCGGCAATTCCTGTCACCGCAGAGAGATACGCATTCCCCGTGAAGGAGATGAGCCACCCGGAACCGTTGACTGCGTAGTGCAGCAAAACCGCAGGGAGCATTGCGCGCCATGCCGGGAAGCCCGCCTGTATCCGCCGGAAAATAAGCAGTGAGAATGCGATCTGCACGCAGAAAAGCACGGTGCTCTCTGCCGCATCCAGCAGTGCAAGCGGGGCTGCCTTCTCCGCGCTCCCGATCAGGGAAAGGGTCTGCACGCCGCGGATCCAGCATTCCAGACCGCCGTGCCCGATGCCGTAACAGACCGCGGCATTCGGCTTTCGGATATCCGTGACGGGATAACGCATCGCAAGATACCGCCCCGCCTCCTCAAAGACGCAGACGATCTCAGACGCAATCGCAGCCTTCGTGCCGTAATCCGCCGAAAAGCCGACCAGATGCGCAAGCAGGTCACTGAGCCTTGTCGTGACAAAATAGATCACCGCGCCGGTCACAGCGGGATACACCCGTGCGGCACGGTATCGCCGCAGCCACAGGAACGCGAGAACCGGCAGCAGCATGTATACGATGCCGTTCAGTGCCATATGCGCACCTCCGTCCGAAGATCAGGCTCTGCGCATGTCATAGGGCGGGCGCAGGATGCCGTGCTCTGTGATGATTGCCGTGATGAGCGAAGCAGGCGTCACATCGAATGCGGGATTGAAGCACTTCACGCCCTCCGGCGCTGTCCGCTTCGCAAAATGCAGCGTTGTGATCTCCTCCGGGTCACGCTGTTCAATGTGAATCGCGCTGCCGTCCGCGCAGTCAGGATCGACCGTCGAGCAGGGGCAGAATACATAGAAGGGCACGCCGTAATGCTTTGCGAGGATTGCAAGCCCCGAGGTGCCGATCTTATTTGCGGCGTCGCCGTTTGCAGCCACACGGTCGCAGCCGACCATGCAGGCGTCGATCTGACGGGTCGCCATGAGATAGGATGCCATATTGTCGCACATGAGCGTGGTGTCGATGCCCGCACGCATGAGCTCATATGCCGTGAGCCGTGCGCCTTGCAGGAGCGGGCGTGTCTCGTCCACATAGGCATGAAATGTCATGCCCCGCTCTGCGCCGAGCAGCAGCGGACCGAGCCCTGTGCCGTATCGCGAGGTTGCAAGCGCACCGGCGTTGCAGTGCGTGATGACAGCGGCGCCGTCTCTGAGCAGCGTGAGACCGTGCTCTGAAATGCTGCGGCAGTTTGCGATGTCCTCTGCATGGATGCGCTCTGCCTCTGCACGGAGCGCGTCACAGAAGCCGCGGCTGTCCGAAGTCCGGTGTGCTCCTGCGCAGGTAAGCATCCGATCGACCGCCCACATAAGATTCACGGCAGTCGGGCGTGCTGCGCGGATGATCTCCGCATCTGCAAAAAAGCCGCTGCTGCACGGGGCATCTCCCGCCTCTGCACGGCGGAGCGCAGAGAGATACACGCCGTATCCCGCACAGATACCGATACAGGGTGCACCGCGCACAGCGAGGGTACGGATCGCAGCGGCGACCTCCTCTGCGGTGCGGAGCGTGAGATAATCGGTGCTGCCGGGGAGCATGCGCTGGTCGATTGCAATGACAGCTTTGCCGTCTTCGCTGAGCCGCACGGGGTCATCGGGCAGATATTGCATAGGCTGTGTCTCCTTTCGGATTCTTCTGTATTTATTATACCCGTCCGCACACAAAATGTCAATGCGGCCCGGAGCCCGGGCTGGCGTTGTGCCTCCGGGCGCATCAGCCGAAGACGCCCAATGACAGACCGTTGACGCCGCTGTTCGCGGCTATTGGACATGCCGTTCGCCCTGCCTGTATTCCCGCAGGGATTTCATGCGCAGCATTTCATCCGTCAGGATTTCATTGCGCAGCAATTTCATTCTTCATTCTCTTATCGCCTGTATATTTTACAGTCAACATATACAATTTTAAGATACTCACTCTCTATAAGGGGTGAGTTTCTTGCGCTTCTTGCTCTTCTTGACGCAGCAGAATGCACAAAAATTCTGCATTTGACAGCGTTTGACATTTTCATAAGGGTTGTCAAATTGTCAAGTTGTCAAGTCTCTCTGTTTTATACAAGAATCGCATACTTCCTGGCTTGAAAACTGTCATTTGCCTCTCTCAAGGCGTGTGCAAACGGCAAATGGCAAACGGCAAATCACTTTCGCTGATGAAAGTGCCCCGTTTATCTGCCGCTTTCGATGCCCGCTCCGAAGCATCACACAGAATCTGTCCGTCACAGATGTCTTTTGCTGTCGAGGACACGGTATCCGTTCATGCGTACCGTAACTTCACCCCCGCGTTCTCAGCTTTTCATGTAACTGCAATCCCCTTTTCTTTGCTTTCGTCGTCGGATCCTGTGATGTCTGTACGGTGCATGTTAAAGATTCTAAGAATATCAAGATGATCAAGAAGAGCAAGGAGAGCAAGAAGCGCACCTCCTTATAACGTGCGCTTCTTAAAATATAAAGCAGGGAGAACGGAATGTCCAATAGCTGCGAACAGCAGCGTCAACGGTTTGTCACTGGGCGTCTTCGGCTGATGCGCCCGGAGGCAAAACGCCTGCACGGGCTCCGTGCCAAGGAGTGCAAGGAGTGCAAGAAGCGCACCTCCTTATAGAAGTGCGCACCTTGAAATAATACGGTGAAATGATAAATTGTGCAGATGATGAGAGAATGAAGAATGAAATTGCTGCGCAATGAAATCCTGACGGATGAAATCCCTGCGGGAATGCAAGGGCGCATGGGCATTGCGTTTTTCTAGTTTATATGGTATAATAACATCAGCATGATATGCACACACTGCAAGAATGAAACGGAGGTACTGATATGAAAAAGCGCGTATTCCTGATCGTGCTCGACAGCTTCGGCTGCGGCGAGCTGCCCGATGCGGCAAAGTTCGGAGACACCGGCAGCCACACGCTGCGTGCGCTCGTGCAGTCGGGGAAGCTGCATGCACCGAATCTGCAAAAGCTCGGCATCTTCAATATCGACGGTGTCGGCTGCGGCACACCCTGTGAAGCACCCGTCGGCGCCTACGGCAAATGCGCGGAGCGTTCCCGCGGCAAGGATACCATGACCGGTCACTGGGAGATCGCGGGGCTCATCTCCGACACCGCGATGCAGACCTTCCCGAACGGCTTTCCGCCGGAGGTGCTCGATGCCCTCCGCAAAGCCACCGGCAGGGAGATCCTCTGCAATCTGCCCTATTCCGGCACCGAGGTCATCCGCGATTACGGGCAGGAGCACATGAAAACCGGCGCACTGATTGTCTACACCTCCGCAGACAGCGTGCTCCAGATCGCCGCGCATGAGGATGTGATCCCTGTGCCCGAGCTCTATCATATCTGTGAGCAGGCGCGGGAAATCATGCAGGGCGATTATGCCGTCGGGCGCATCATTGCGCGCCCCTTTACCGGCACATATCCGAATTTCACCCGCACCCCGAACCGTCACGACTACTCGGTCGCCCCCTTTGCAAAAACCGCGCTTGATCTCATTCAGGCAGCGGGGAAGCAGGTCATCTCCATCGGCAAGATTTCCGACATTTTCGCGGGACAGGGCATCAGCGAGGGCACGCGCACCGTCTCCAACAACGACGGCATGGGCAAGACAATCGGGCTTGCATGCGCACGCGATTTCGAGGGGCTCTGCTTTGTCAATCTCGTTGAATTCGACAGCGCCTACGGTCACCGCCGCGACATTCCGGGCTACACACAGGCTGTCACCGATTTTGACGCCCAGCTCGGCAGCCTGCTCCCGCAGCTCCGTGAGGACGATCTGCTGATGCTCACCGCAGATCACGGCTGCGATCCCTCCTTTACAGGCACCGATCACACACGCGAATATATCCCGATCCTTGTCTGCGGCGCGGGCGTGAAGCCTGTGAATCTCGGCATCCGCAGCGGCTATTCCGACATCGGGCAGACTGTGCTGGATGTGCTCGGCATCGACGGCAGCTCACTCGCGGGCAAGAGCTTCCGTGCGGAGATCGGGCTGTGAACGCGCAGAAGAAGGTCTGGTGGAAGGGCGGGGCGCTCCTTGCCCCAGTGCCGCCCGTGCTTGTCACCTGCGGCACAGCAGAGCACTGCAATGTGCTGACAATCGGCTGGACAGGCATCTGCGCAACGCATCCGCCGATGACCTATATCTCCGTGCGCCCGACCCGCCATTCCTACGGTATTATCAGGGAAAGCGGCGCATTTGCGGTCAATCTCGCGACTGCCGGAATGGTGAAAGCCGTAGATTTCTGCGGCGTGCGTTCGGGACGCGATACCGATAAAATCAAGATCTGCGGGCTGCACCCCTGCGCGGCGGAGGGGAGCGGTGTGCCGATCCTTACAGAATCGCCGCTCAGTCTCATCTGCAAGGTGAAAGAGATCATCCCGCTCGGCTCGCATGACATGTTCCTCGCGGAGATCACCGATACCGCCGCCGACGCATCGCTCATCGACGAAAACGGCAGGCTCGATCTTTCGCGTGCAGGTCTCCTTGCCTATGCACACGGGGAATATTTCTCGCTCGGCAAACAGCTCGGCACCTTCGGCTTCGCAGTACGCAGAAAGCGAAAGATCCGAAAATAAAGACACACGGAGCCCGTGCAGGCGTTGTGCCTGCGGGCACGGCAGCAGCCTTCTCCCTATTACAGAAAGACACGGCACTGCTCGTGCCTTTCTCTTGATTATCTTCACCCACGATAGAAGAACACACGCAGGGCGAACAGAATTTGCAATCGCTGCGATCAGCAGCGGCACGGAGCCCGTGCTGGCGTTTTGCCTGCGGGCACGGCAGCAGCCTTCTCCCTATTACAAAAAGACACGGCACTGTTCGTGCCTTTTGCGTGCTTGACTTCACCCACGATAGAAGAACACACGCAGGGAGAACAGAATGTCCAATAGCTGCGAACAGCAGCGTCACCGGGCTGTTATTGGGCGCCTTCGGTCGGGCACCCGGAGGGAAACGCCTGCACGGGCTCCGTGCCAAGATGATCAAGATACTCACCCCTTATAGAAAGTGAGCATCTTGGAATAATACAGTGAAATGATAAAATATGAAGAGAATGAAATTGCTGCGCAATGAAATCCCTGCGGGAATACATGCAGGGCGAACGGAATTTGCAATAGCTGCGAACAGCAGCGTCAACGTTCTGTCATTGGGCGTCTTCGGCTGATGCGCCCGGAGGCAAAACGCCAACCCGGGCTCCGGGCCCGGGTTGCATTTTTTGCGGAGATATGGTATAATAAACCTAGTGTGAGAGCGGAAATATCAGTTTTCGCCCGTGACTGCACCCAGACCCCCAAAGAAAGGAACCTCATTCCCATGCTTGAACTCAGAAATGTGTGTTTTTCTGCGGATTCCGGCGACAGCACCGCCGAGATCATCCGCGATCTCAGCCTGACCGTCCGTGACGGCAGCTTCACCGTCATCACAGGACCCAACGGCGGCGGCAAATCCACCCTCGCAAAGCTCATCGCCGGCATCGAGAAAACAACCGGCGGTCAGATCCTCTGGAACGGCACAGACATCACCGATATGAGCATCACCGACCGCGCACGCCTCGGCATCGGCTTTGCCTTCCAGCAGCCTGTGCGCTTCAAGGGGCTCACTGTGCTCGACCTGCTGCGCATCGCGGCAGGCAAAACGCTCTCTGTCAGTGACGCCTGCGAGTATCTTTCGACCGTCGGTCTCTGCGCAAAGGACTATATCCGCCGCGAGGTGAACGCCTCGCTCTCGGGCGGTGAGCTCAAACGCATCGAGATCGCGACCGTGCTGGCACGCAATGTGCAGCTCGCCCTCTTTGACGAGCCCGAAGCCGGCATCGACCTCTGGAGCTTCCAGAATCTCATCCGCATCTTTGAGCGGCTGCGCGAATCCGACAAAAGCCGCACGGTCATTGTCATCTCGCATCAGGAGCGCATCCTGAATATCGCAGACGAGATCATCGTGCTCGCAGACGGCAGAGTGAAGCAGCAGGGCACGCGCAGCGAGATCCTTCCGTCGCTGATCGGCACCGAATACGCTGCCGGCACCTGCTATAAGATCACCGGTGAGGAGGGACAGGCATGAAGCAGATGGACGCCGTACAGAAGCGGCTTTTGCAGGAGGTCGCAGACCTGCATGATATTCCCGAGGGAGCCTATAATCTGCGCGCAAACGGCGAATCTGTCGGCAGACAGTCCACCGCCAATATCGAGATCACGCCGAAGACTGACGTCAGCGGCATTGATATCCGCATCAAGGACGGCACCGTGCGCGAGAGCGTGCATATCCCGGTCGTGCTCAGCGAAAGCGGGCTCAAGGAGGTCGTCTACAACGATTTCTATGTCGGCGATGACTGCGATGTACTGATCGTTGCAGGCTGCGGCATCGACAACTGCGGCACGCAGGATTCCCAGCATGACGGCATACACCGCTTCCATGTCGGCAAGCGCTCGAAGCTGCGCTATGTCGAAAAGCATTACGGCTCCGGCGACGGCGCGGGCAAGCGTCTGCTCAATCCTGTGACAGAGGTCTACATGGATGAGGGCAGCACAATGGAGATGGAAATGGTGCAGATCAAGGGCGTCGATTCCACCGAGCGCAAGACAATCGCCGAGCTGAAGGCAGATGCAAAGCTGATTGTCCGCGAGCGCCTGATGACCCACGGCGAGCAGTCGGCTTCGAGCATTTATCAGGTCTCGCTGAACGGCGACGGCTCCTCTGCGGATGTGGTCTCGCGCTCTGTCGCAAGAGACAGAAGCTACCAGAAGCTCGATATGTGCATTGTCGGCAATGCGGCATGCAGCGGTCACACCGAATGCGATTCGATCATCATGGACAGCGGGCGCATCCTTGCGGTGCCCTCGCTGGAAGCAAACAGCGTCGATGCGGCGCTGGTGCATGAGGCTGCGATCGGCAAGATCGCCGGTGAGCAGCTTGTGAAGCTCATGACGCTCGGTCTCACCGAGCAGGAAGCCGAGGAACAGATCATCAACGGATTCCTGAAATAAGCTGACGCGCAGAAATGCCCCCGGTACCTTTGTACCGGGGGCTGCTTTTGTATTCGGTTCAGGAAGAAAGCTCCGAGCCGGTGTCATCCGCGAAGAACGAAATCTGCACGCCGTCCTCCAGCAGAAACACATAGATCACCGTGCCTTCGCCGACCGGACCGGTGTTCCAGACAGCATAGTCGCTCTGCACCGCATCCGGCAAGCCGTAGATGTATGTGAGCTGCTCTGTCCAATAACTGAAATTGCGCACATTTGTGTCAAAATAGGTGATGCCGACCAGCCCGAGACTGGTAAAGCAGAGCACGGCATCGCAGCGCTTGCCCAGATACCGCACGCGGCTGTATTCCATGATCAGCTCCCAGGGCTGCCCTGCCTCCTCCGTGCGGTATTCATACAGCTGCGTATACTGCCCCATCTTCTGCCGCTCGGCGTCCGGGCTGCCGTAGAATTCGAGACCGTTCAGCAGGAAATCCCGCCTGTGATCCGCGGGCTGTGTCACGGTTTCTGCCGCAGACGCTGTGTCTGTCAGCCCGGTCTCCGCCGGTTCCGCTGCCGAAACAGCAGTGCTGTCTGTTGTGGCGGTCAGCGTACCGTTTTCCGCTGTTTCAGTCAGCACCGTTGTCACAGTCACGCCGGCAGGGTCCGTCACATGTTCGCCCGCTGCATCTGTCACAATCACAACCGTATCTCCGTCCGCATTTGTGCCGATCACAGGCTCCCGCCGCACATGATGCGCGGAAGCAGCCGTCGTTGTGCGCTCCGGTTCTGCCGATGCAGTCTCCGGCGCTGAAACGGGCGGATCCGAGTCAGGCACCACCGGTGTCCGAAGCTCCGGCGTCGGTATCACCGATTTCTTCTGCTTCTCATAGGAATGATCGGGAGAATCCGCCGTGGCATAGAAGGACACCTGCACGCCCTCCCGCAGATTGAAGAGATAGACCGCCGTATTCTTGCCGAGCGGGTCATCATACCACGAAGCCATGCCGCTGCCCTGTTCAGTCGGAAGCCCGTAGGCATCCTCCAGCTTGCTGAACCAGCCGCGGTAGTTCTGCTGTTTCTCCACATCATGATAGTTGAAGCCGATCAGCCCGGCATCCGTGAAGCAGAGCGTCAGGTCGCAGGCAAGGTCAAAGAGTGACGCACCCGTGTAATCCTGCATGCGCTGCGCCGCCTGCTGCTCCGTATTCTCACGCTCTGTCAGCAGCTCATAATCTGAGAGCGCCGCCTTCACATCGTCATATGCTTCAAACCATGTGAGCCCCATCATCGGCGAGGTCTCCTTCACGGCTTCCCCGCCGCAGCCTGTCAGCGCAAGGCAAAGAAACACAAAGGCAAATATTCTGCTGCGCATTTATTCCTCCGTTCTTGCCGCTCTCACCGTCACGCGGCTCTGCCCGCTGCGCGTACAGGTAAACAGTGTCAGGTCCCATTCCGCTGCATCGCCGAACTGCATCTGTTCGACCGCGGTCCCGGGGAGTTCCTCCGTGTTCAGCACGCTGTATCGGTGCGGCGCACCTGTCACATCGGTGAAGATAATCTCCGAATCGGTATGCAGCTCCCTGAGCCGCCCGAAATGGCTGTCGTAATTGTGTGCGCAGAGGATGAGATCATCTTCCGCGGCACTGCCCTGATAGCGGCAGGGTGCGAGCTTCAGATTCGGATAGCTCCAGTCGCGCAGCACAGGGAGCTCCAGCCCGAGCTCCGGGATGGACAGATAGCCGAGATAAACATTGCCGTCCAATGTGATTGTCTCCGGCGCAGCAGCTTCCGTCTCCGTTTCAAATTCCGGGAAGAGATCGCCGCTTTCGCCCGTCAGCGCGGTCTCAGAGGGCCCGGTGTATTCCGGGATCTCCTGCCTGAGCGCATCGAGCAGGCGCTCCGCCGTCTCGCCGCTCTTTCTGTCCTCTGCCGTATTATGCAAAACAAGGAACAACGCCGCAAGGAGCAGCGCTGTTCCCAGTGCAATACAGCAAATACTCGCTGCTTTTCTCATTCTTCCTCTTCCTTCCGGCGCAGGATGAAGCCAAGTCCCAGAAGGAGCATACCGGAGCCGGCAAGACACGGCACCGGCCACCAGAGCTGACCTGTCTGCGGGATTTTGTCTGTGACCGCAGTCGTTGTTGTCACGGCAGCCGTTGTTGTCACGGTGCTGCTTTCACTGGATGAGGCTGCGGTATCCTGCGTCTCCGCCGTGCTGAGCGTTGTCGCCGTGGTGGTTGTCTCCGTCTGATCATCCGTCCCCGTGTAGGTATTGATGATCAGATACTGCGTCTGCCGCTGACGGCAGGCGACCGTGTATCCCGCGGGGATGACCTTCTCGAGGACAAACCACACATGATCGACGGTATCCTCCCATTCATAGGTCCACGCATTCTCCTCACTGAGCGTGATCTCATCGTAAAACTGATTGTCGCGGTAACGCGCAACGGTGACTGACGCGGCGCGGTTCTGCGGCTGGCTTTCATCATTCAGCCAGACCTTGCGGACGGAATAATCTGCGGAGCTGTTGTCCATCGAACGAAGGATGATCTTCGGATATGCGTTCAGCACTGCGTCATCCTCTCCGCGCATCTCAAAGAAGACCGCGCTCGGGATATAGATCGTATCGCCGGTTTGCAGGATTTCGCCCCAGACGAGATACAGCCCCGGCTGAAGCCCGCTGAAGGTCACTCTGCCCGCGCTGTCTGTTGTGCCGTCTGCAAGCGCCGGAATCTCATCTGCGACGGTAACCGCCTTCAGCGTCTCACCGGCATCTGCAACTGTATCGGCATCCCATTCAAGCATGGACTTTGTCTCATCGCCGAGCGTCAGGCGGTAATCGGCAAAATCTCCGTCAAACACATAGTCGCTGTCGGAGCGGTGACCGACTCTGTAAATGTGCCACTGCATCCCGGCGACCTTATCGTCGCCCTTGACGCACCAGAGCGTCAGTGTGCCGTCATCGGCAGCAGACACCGTCATCAGCAGCCCCGCCATGCACCCGAACACGAGCACAAGCCCGCAGAGCGCCGAACAAAGCCGCTTCATATGCTTTATCATTTCCCATCCTCCTTTCTTCGCGGTAATTTGCGAACGATGTACCGATCAATGCGGATATGCTGCGTGCGGCGCTCCGTTATGCTCCACCAGAGGAGCAGGAGCACGAGCAGCGGCACAAACACGATCGGAATGACAGTCATGGAATCGACCTGCAATGCATCCGCGCCGACCTTCACCTTTTTGTCGTAAACGCTTTTGACGCGGTGCCCGCGGATCAGCAGGCGGTGCGAATTGACGCCGTAAGGCGTGCAGGTCATGAGTGTGACCTCATCCGCACCGGGGACGATTGCCAGCTTGTCGGTCTCCGTCGGCCGGATGATCAGGATTTTCCCGACCTCATAGGTCAGCACCTCATTCAGCACATTTATCGTGAAGGTGTCGCCCTCCACGATCTGATCGAGGTCTGTGAACAGCTTTGCGGAGGGCAGTCCGCGGTGCCCGGAGATCACGGCATGTGTCGATGCGCCGCCGACCGGCAGGCTTGTGCCCTGGATATGTCCCGAGGCGATCTGCAAAACGCCCTCGCTGGTGCCGTGATAGATCGGCAGTTCGACCTTGATGCACGGGATCGACACATAGCCCATGATGCCTGTGCCGGATATATCCAGGATATTTTCATAGCCCGGGATCTGCGCAAACTCTGTGAGCGGCGCGCTGAGAGCTGCAAGCTGTTCGTTATAATCGCGGGCTTCCTCGAAAACCCGCAGCGTTTCGGTGTTATCCATTTTTGCGACATCTTCCTTGTAGGCGGTGACTTCCCTCGCCTGATGGCGCCGGTTCCACCAGTTGGAAAATGTCGGATACAGCATCACGGAGAGACCCACAAGAAAAATCACGCTGAAAATCGCGGGTATGACTGCATCACGTTTCTTCTGCATGGCTGCTCCTTGTGGATTTCTCCCTGACCGCCTCCGGGGAAGCCCTCCCCGGAGGCGCGGGGTGATTCAGATTTTATGCGCTGTCGTCTGTGCAGTGTGCGGGATCACTCTGCATCCTCTTCCTTGCTGCGCTTCTTGGAGATCAGGTAGATGCCTGCCAGTGCCGCAGCCGTGCCGCCGCCGATGATGAACAGCTTGGTGCCGATGCCGCCGGTTGTCGGAAGGCTGATGCCCTTATCATTCGTAATCTTGGCCTGAACAATACCCTTTGTTGCGGTATCAGCAGCAGAAAGACTTGCACTATCATCGGAAATATGAGTATCACCGCCAACAGTCAGTGAAATTTCAGTCAGTGCGGAAGCAGCAGACCCATCCCATGTCTGACCGTTCTGCGTTGTTGCATTAATTGTGAGTGTCATGGGACTGCTAATCGCGTTATAGCCGCCGGTCGGTGCTGTCTTTTCAGTGATAGTATATGCGCCGTCATCGAGACCTGCCACGGTGCAGAGACCGGTCGTACCATTGGTCGTCAGCTCAGAGGCGTCCGCTTTATTGGCAGTCCAGCCGGTAACCTTGCCGCTGTCGACAATAGCATACTGAATATCCGTGCCGCTTCCGCGGGAGAGCGTGAAGACTGCGCTCAGCGGATTGCCGGTTGCGCTGTCAACCTTCTTGATATTCTGCTGATAGGTGAAAACAATGACCTTGTCCTCCGGGGTGGTATCGCTCGTGTCCGTATCATCCGTGGTGTCGCTTGTATTCGGGTTATAATCCACATTCGGATTGTTCGAGTAGGTCAGATCAACCTTATTCTCCTGACCCGGAAGACCGATCACAGCATTCCCGTTCAGCACCGCATCGTATTCCACGGTAATGATATCAGATGCGTTCGTGGCGAATTTCTTGATATCCTCGAAGGAAACGGTGATGACCTGACCGTCAACCGAGACTCTCATGTTCGTCTCGCCCGCTGCATTCTGAATCGGTGTGCCGTTCACGCAGACCGTGACAGCATCCGCAGTCGGTGCATCGAACGAGGCAGCGAGTGTATCGGTAAACTTGTAGTAATAACAATCATAGTCCGCGTAGGTCGAAGGCAGCGTACCGTAGAGCTTGAACGGAACCGCATCGCCGATGCAGTAGTCAGCCACATCATTCCACTTCTCCGTGGTCGTGGGATCATTGATCGGCTTGCCATCGACGATCTTCTCGTTCTCCAGAACCTTCTTCTCAACAGACGGATACGACTTCTTCGGTGTAATCGTGATCGGCTCTGTGCCGCCGGTCACTCTCAGAATGTGCTTGGAAACAGCATCCTGCGCATCGGCGTTCTCATAGGAATCCAGCACGATCCAGTAGCCGGCGGTCAGATCCTTTGGAAGCTCTTCAGGTGTTCCGCCGACATACTTGCTCAGGATTGCTGCGAGTTTGTCCGCATTTTTGCTGTTGTTCTCGATGTTCAGTGCTTCGATCGCCTGTGCGACCTGCGCAGCAGTGCTTCCCGCAGAGATCGCTGCCGGGAAGAGCGCCTGGAATTCCGAATCCGCGAGCAGACCGGTGGAATTGAAGCCCGTGCCCCAGTTGGTAATCATCAGACCTGCATCCGTCTGGGTGCCGGTGAAGATCGGATAGGCATTATAGGTATGCGTTGCCTGATCTCTCTTGCCCTCCGCAGAGTCCTCGCTGATGCTCACATTGGTGGCGCTGACTGCCATCATAACGGACGGAATTGCGACTGCGCCTGCAAGCAGTGCTGCTGCGGCCATTGCCGCGATCTTGTTCGTCTTCTTCATAATCATACTCCTTTTTGATGTTGTATCCGGGAGCAGGGGCTGCCCGCCCCCGGATTGTTCGGATTTATGTGCTGTGTTGATTCGGATGCCGTCAGGTTTGTCATTCACGGCACCACCTCCGGCGCTTGTATGTGAGATATCCGATTGCAGATACCAGCAGCAGGATGCCGCCGATCTCATAAGCCGGGCGTGTGCCCGTGCCGCCGGATTCCGGGAGTTCAACGGTCGGCGATTCCTTTGGCGTATTGCGGATCGTCACATGCGGATCCTCGCCCGGATTCGCGGCGTTGATGCTGTAACTTGTTGCGGTGTCGCCGTCGGTGAAGCTGTAGCTGACCGTATATCCGGCGACCGGCTGCCCGTTGATCTCAATCTCCTCTGCCCAGTAGTAGTAGGTATAGAGTGTACCGTCTGCGGCTGCTTTATAGACCGGCAGTCCGCTGACAAGCTGCTGCCAGCCGTCCGCAGATGTGATTGTGACCTCCATGCAGTCCTCCGTGTTGAAGTCTGCACTGACTGCTGTGCCGCCTGATTTCGCTGTATCCTCCCCGGTGCCCGCTGAGAGCGGAAGCGCCGTGTAGTCCATTGCCGCGCTGAGGCGGAATGTTCTGGAGGTGAAGCGGGACATCAGGCTGCGGGAGGCGGGGGCGTTGAATGCATTTGTTACAGATGAGGTATCATCATAGATAAAAGTCAGTGTAGTCGGATAAGCGCCGCCATAATTATTGAACTTGATCTTGGCGTTCTCCATTTTAGTGTATGTATTCCATTGTTCAACATCGAATGTCACAGGATTACCGCTGATGCTGGTATACTGGAAATCAGTATCGCTGTTGACGTTCCAGTTAGTGCGAGTAAATGTTCCGTTCAGCACAACCTGTGCATTTCCGCTGCCTCCGTCAAAATCCACCGTGATTTGTTTTGGAATTCTGGAGCCGGTTTCATTTGCATAGAAGAAACTAGAAATGTCATACCACTTATCAGACTCGAAATCCGTCAGTTCCAGAACATTCGGATTTCCGACCTGAACATTCGCCGTCCTCGATCCGGCGGGATTGCCGCTGCCGTCTGTGCGCGTCACGGTGACAGTCGTACTGCCTGCCCCGACGCCCGTCACATTACCGTTTTCATCGACCTCTGCGATGCCCGTGTCAGCCGATTCATATGTAAATGTGCCGTAGGACGGTGTCACGGTGATCTTCACCGGGTCTCCGCCGATTGTGACCTCAGCGTTGCTCACTGTGAAATCCGGGAGACTGATCGTCAGCTCAACGCCTTCCGATGTGGCTGTTTCCCCTCCGTCGCTGTAAGAAGCCGTGATCGTCGTTTTGCCGCCGTTCACAACTGTCAGAACGCCGTTTTCGTCCACAGTCGCCGCATTCGGATTGCTGCTTGTAAAGCTGACATTCGGATCGTTTGCAGATACCGTCTGCACCGAACCGCCCGGCGGTGTATACTGCATTGACCACTCCGGCGTCAGTGTCGGATCAGCGGGATCTGCCGTCATTGCCGTGCCCGCTGCAGAAAGCGTCAGCATCGGATCATTCACGATTTTCAGATGCACTGTGACCGTCTCATTGTTGTCCGTGAATGTCAGCGTTGCCTCGTCGCCTTCCTGTGCGCTGCCTTTCAGGGGGAATTTCCACACCTTCTGCCCGTTCTGCGCAATCGGATCGTCCAGGCAGTCACCGCTCACATTTACCTTGACAGGCTTGTTCGCCGTGATTGTGTATTCCTGCTTTCCGATTGGCACATAGACTGTGCTGCCGGCTGCTTCACTCAGCTCCAGCGTCAGCGGATTTGCCATCGCTGCCTCCGAATCGGCGACTGTCTCGCGATGGATCCGGACAGTGATCGAATCGCCTGAATGATCCTTTTCGTCATCCCAGACCTTGACGATGCCGAGATCCGTAGTCTTGATCGAGTTTCTGATCGTAACTGTTCCGATCTCCGAAGCCGTCAGGCCGTTATGCTCATAGGTCAGGCTGTCGATATACTGATATGCGCTTTCCGACAATGTGTAGAATTCGCCGCTGCTGTCAAGTACATGCGTGCCCTCTTCCTTGAAGAAATATACATACTCTATGCCGTCTGCGTTCTTCTCGGGAAGATCGTCAAATGTGATCTGATAGCCCTCAGACTTCAGAAGCTGAACTGTTTTGATCAGAACACCTGAGAACTGCGATGCGGGATCCGCGTATTCGCCCGGCATGGAAATATCCGTCGGTGTTGTGACCGTCACGGGTTCCTCACCGTCTTCTCCGCCGACCGTTTCCGTTTTCAGCTTCTGATAAACATTCACTGTAATCGCATCCGGCAGTGCGGAAAGCGTCGCATCATCCATTCGCATTTCCTCGCCGTCTGCATACCACAGCTTCTGCACGGTCTGCCTTGTCGGGAGGCTGTTGATGATATGTGTGGTCTGTGTGTCAGCCGTTGCCGTTCTCTGATAAGAGACTGTGTAGTCATCCGGGACACTTCGCTCGATCACATAGTAGTAATAGATGTTCTCGCCGTCTGAATACGGGAGATCCGTCCAGGAGCACTTCCAGTGATTGTCTGCGCTGAGCTCCTGCTGGTTCTCAATCGCAGTCACCGTGAGGGTCTCTGTCTCGCCGCTTTCCAGTGTCACGGAAAGCTCTGCGCTGCCTGCATCTGTGCCGCTGTATGTCAGTGTGCTGCCCTCAAAGCTCACGGAGACGGCATCGTTCGCGCCGGTCACTGCCGTGATCCCGGAGCCGAATGTCACCGTTCCGCTGCCGCCCTTCAGAATCAGCTTTGTGTCTGCTGTGGATTTCATCTTGTTCCCGGCGTAGATGCCGCCGACCGCGCCGCCCTCTGCATAGCTCTGGAGCTCTGCACTTGTCAGTCTCGGATTCGTGGACTGCACGAGCTCCACCAGAAGAACGTCCTCGCTGTGATCGCGGTTGCCGTCCTTCCAGATCTTCTGCGCAGCTGCGTCCGTGACCGGAGCACTGATATCGGTATTGATGATCTCCAGCACACCGGTTCCGTTGCTGATCTTTCGGGTGGTCTTCGGCGGCAGGAACCGGCCGAGCATAGATGCTTCCTGTTCGTCGGTCAGGTTTTCCTCGACCTCGAAATTACTGAAATCAGAGAGCGCATAGACCGCGCCGTCCGAACCCTGAATATTCTCCTGCGGGAGTGTGTATTCATAGTTCATTGCGCTTGTCAGCTTTTCCGTATCCAGCAGCAGGCGGACCTTTGTGCCGTCTGCCTTGATGCCGTAGACGATGAACCCGACCTCCATATCGCCTGCCGAATCCGCTTCTTTCGCAGGTGTGACCGGATTTCCTTCCTGATCCACCCAGAGCTTCCTGATCTGAATGCCCTCTGAGTTGTTGACTTCGATCACCGCTCTGTCGGTGCCGGTGCCGTTTCCGGTATAAACCGGCCTGAATCTGCCTTCTGTACCGCCTGCATCGAGATATTTCCCGGATGCTGCGTCATAGAAGTACGTCACGCCGTTTTCGGTGTAGCTCAGCTCTCTGACAAAGTAGTAGATCGGACTGCCCTTATAGCCGCTCGGGAGGCCTTCCCAGGAGACTGTGTTGACCGGGTTTCCGTTGCTGTAATTGATTGTCCGCGTCGGGACGAAGGTCTCAGCCACACTCAGCGTTTCGCTTGTCACGCGCTTCTGGTTCGATCCGTTTCTGCTCGTTGACCAGTACAGCTCGAACTGCACGGTCGAGCTCTCGGGGAGCTCGCCTGAGCCGCTGAAGCTCTTTTCTGCCTTGAGTGTGATCGTCTGGCTGTTCGGAACATTGATCGTGCCGTATTTCAGGATCGTCCGTACCTTGTCTGCCGCCTCAGCCGGAAGCGTGCCGCTGAAGCCTGCGTAGTTGTAGTAGAACACAAATTCCTGATTATCGGCATAGCCCTTTGTCCAGTCCGGCTGTCTGTATTCACTCGGAGAGCTGATCTCCACGAATTTATACAGCACGCCTTCCTCCAGATCAAAGTAATGGATGTCTTCGTGATTGCCGTGATCCGTCTTGTCGAGACGCAGCACCGCAAATCTGGATTCACCGTTCTCGGGATAGGTTTCCGAACCCGGTGCCTCGGTGAAGCCTGTGTAGGGTGCCTCCGGGAACTCCAGCTTGCGGTAGGGAATCTGTTCGCCGGCTATGGTCGTGATGTTGTTTGCATAGACCCATTGTCCGTCCGTATACTTCGCGACAAGGAACTCTGCCTGCAAATCATTGATCGCGTAGTTGCCGACATCCGTTTTGTAGATAGTCGGATACCGGAGCGTTTCCGCCGTTGCACTCGAATCGGTGCTCATCTCGTTGTCGGAGGTATTCCAGTTTCCTTCGCCGTTGTCCTCATAGAAGGAGGCGGTGTTCGAGAATTTCAGTATATTGCCTTCTTCCCAGCCCGTCACGATGTAGTTGTATTCGATGCGGAGCGGCTGCTGGTCGGGAACTGAGATCTCGAGCACTGCGGGAGAATCTTCTGCTTGCGTGTACGCTGCTGCAACACCCTGTGCCAGCGTAGGCTCATTCTGATTATACCATTTGTGATAATCAAGAACCGCAATTCCGGTGCAGTCATCCGGGATCGTTAGGGAAGCTGTTGCCTGTCCATTGGTAAAGCTCGGAAACTGTACCGATGTTCCATGATTCCAGTCTGTGAAGTTGCCGTTCGATTCAGCGGTGATTGTCTTAAGATAAATATTGCCGTTTTCGTTCGGGTCTCTTTGGTCAAGCGTCACAGTCAGGACTTCACCCGGAGTCCAGTCTGTTATGATCCATTGCGATGGGTATGTGCTGTCTGACAGATCCGTAACCGACAAATTCTTCGGCTCATGCGAAACATTGTACCCGATTGTATAGCTGAACTCGCTCGGCTCCAGCGGATTGCTCGTATCCGCCTCGCCGTCCACAAGCGGGTAGACCTTGATCGAATTCAGCATGATATCCAGATCTTCCAGCGGGATCGGGTTCTGATCATACATTGACCGCTGCCCGCCCGCATAGGCCAGAATATCCGTAATGTCGATCGTGCCGTCATTGGAGAGCTTCTTTCCGGTCGGATTGACATCGACGGTATAGTTCAGATAGCCGCCTGCGACGCCCTTGTTGAATGCCTTGGTGAGATGATCGGTCGTGTCTTCCGGCGCGCTGCCGCTTACTTCGACGGAAGCCGAAGAGGATTTGTCGCCGCGCGTCAGGGTATTCACGAGCTTGCCGTCTTCATCGAGCGCATCCTCCAGCGCACTGATCGGAACTGCCGTACAGTATGTGATCCACTTGATGTCATCGTACACATCAAATGTCACCGTGCTGCCGCTCGATGCGGCATCCACGAGCTTCCAGCCCGGATTCACGGCTGCCTGCTGTGCAATATCCACATAATAGTTCGGACTCCAGTACGCACGCATATGATATGCAGCCGGCAGGGAGTTGTCATGGCCGACATACACCGCACCGTCCGGGAGGGTATCTGTGTAGGTTTCCAGATTCTTGTGATCCTTATTGAGGATGACCTTCCACTGGAACATGAAGCACTTTGTCGGTGTGCCGTCGATCGAAACAGTCTCGATCGGGACAGCGGATGCAGAAAGCTGATCCGTCACTGCGCCGTCTGCGTCAATCGCCTGCTTGACAAACGACATCGTCGATTTGTTGGTCATCGACATATTCAGCGCCGCACTCGGCTCCTTGCTGAGCGCTGCCTTCTGCGGATCGCTCACATCCGTCAGCTCATAGCCGCTGTCCGCGAGCACTTCTTCTACCTTATAGTAATACTGCGACAATGTGTCGGCATCCTCGTCATATTCCCACTGCGGATAATTGGTGCCGAGGGTGTAGTGGCTGCTGGCATAGGTGCTGTCTGCGCCGAGCACCTGCGTCTCCACGAGCTCCCATTCGGGCTCTGCCGGAAGACTGCCGTCCGCGCCCGCCTTTGCGCGCATCACCTTGACCGTGATGGTCGAGGGACGGTTGCCGAAAGCGTTGTTGCCGTCGTTCCAGTTCTTGGTCAGCGTCAGCGTCAGCGGTTTGACATCTGCCGGATTGTCTCTGGTGTAAGTCATACCGGGCGTTGAATTCGGCTGATTTCCGAAATCGTATTCATTGGAGAAAGATGCATTCTCGCCGACCGGAACCTTGGAAGTCTCAGCCGTGGAATGATACGAAAGCTGAATGTAATGGTACGGAGGCGTCAGCGCATCAATGCCCTCTGTAAATGTAATCACGAAGCCTGCCGCGTTTTCATCTGCGCCGACCGGCGCTCCGCTTGCATCCACGAATGTGATCGTATAGGAGTCCGCGGGGAGCGGTGTCTTCTCCTCTGCCGAAGCCGAGGCACCGATCAGACTGAAGCCTGCACGCTGTGCCGGTGTGATGTAATGCCCTGCCGCAGGATTGCTGCTCTTGAGCTGATCCTCATACCGGTCTGTGCTCGTAAATCCGGCGTCTTTTGTCAGATTCACGCTCCAGTAAAGCTCTCTGTCATCCGTATCTTCGCTGCCGAAGGAATAGTTGTTCGGATCATTGGCGCCGATATAGTTTTTGCTCGCCTCAACTCTCAGGTGAATATCCTTGCCGTCTGTGCCTTCCTTCCCCTGATGTCCGTCGCGGTCCTTCGCTGTTGCCGTGTTGCTGATGCGGACCGTTTCGCCGTTCTGATACCGGTTCCAGTCTGCTTCGCTCAGGTTATCCCGGATGTCCATTGCATAATACAGCTTGATCATGTTGATGACGGTATCGGGATACGCACTCGGGTCAAAGCTGATCTTGATTGTATCAGCAGAAGTCTTCGTCAGCGTCACCTTTCCGGCGCCTGTCGTGTACTGGTCACCCTTCTTGCTCTGGGTCTGATTGCTGTAGTTGTAGATGTTGAAGCCGATCTTCTCATTGATCTCCGCTTCGGTCATATTCTCGAAGATCGGGTCCGTGATCGTATAGCCGTTGACGGAAAGCTTGCTGTTCGGATTGCCGCTGCCGTAATTGTCATTCGACCTGAGCGTGAACTGCCATTCCAGCGTGCCAAGCTCCTGGTTCGGACCGTTGAGCGTCTTCTCAAATCCGAGCGCATGCTGATACGAAACATATCCGTCCGTTTCGGCAGTGTCTGTGATATCGTCTCTGGAAGCCTCGACATGGTTTCCGAGCCCCTGTGACGATCCCGCTGCGCCGTTCGGGTCATATTCAGTCTCCTGCGCTGTGTAAACAATGTCCGCAGAAGAAGGAAGCGTGCTGTCATCTGCAAATGTCAGCGTCTTTCCGTCGGCAGAGACCGTGTATTTATCAGGGCTGATGACATTCCCGGTCGTCCTGTCGATCACCTGGAGATCTGCAAACGCCGTATTGAACACAGCATCCCGCTCTGCCACAGCAACATTTCTGAGGCTGTCACCGGATTTGTGCGTCACCGTCACCGTCCAGCGAACCTTGCCCTCCTTGCTGTCTTTCAGCTCATAGTCCGGCACGCCTGACTTTTCGATCTCCAGTGCATTTTCAATCGAAACGATATCGAAATCCGTGATCGGCTCCTCTGCGCCCTTCTGAAGCGATGCCGTATTTTGGTATTCACCGCCGACCTCCACGCCGGATGTCTGCCGGTAGTTAATGACAATCGTTTCAGGCCGTGCCTCTAAGGAGTCATATTGCTTGAAGTTCAGTGACATTCCGTCGCTGCCGACCGTGACGGCATCCGGCGGATTGAATGTCGGATTCGCGGTGTTCCAGTTGATTGTATCACCGTCGAGAATATCCGTCAGAACATAGTCAGACAGATCTGCGTATTTGCCCGGGTTGCGGATTGTGATGCTCCAGTTGATTGCGCGGTCCGCGCCGCTCCCGTCCGGAGCGCCGCTCTTTGTCACACTCGGCTTCGCATCCTCAAATTCCACCGTCACATCCGTGGTGCCGAATCTGAACGTGCGGTCGCCGCCCTCATCCTGATTGCGCGCAACGTTGCCCTTGAACGTCAGTGTTCCGACCATGCCCTTGCTGTTCGCAAGATAGGCCAGATAATCTTCCGTGTAGTGAATCACGATCAGGCCGTCGCCGGAAATGGAGTAGTATCCGGCAGCCTTGGTGGTGTTCCACGCGGCATCTATGACGCGCATCTGGTCGCCGTAATAGCCGTTGTTCGGCTGAATGCTCTGATCCATCTGATAGTAGGAATACCCGGATGCCAGAACCTCAGCCAGGGCTTCCTGGTTCGGGAACTCATATGTCATCGCGATTGTCAGGCCGGCAGAATTTCCGTTTCCGCCGTCCACAGTGATAGATCCGCCCGCTGTGCCGGTCTGTGCCGGATTGTCTCCGACCTTGACAGACAGCGACTTGATCCGGCCCGTCAGATCAGCCGCTCCCGGCGGTGCGGAGGTCAGCGCCTCATCCACCATATAGGGAACGCCGTCATTGAGATTCCCGTTCGTCAGCGCCGCACCGGGCAGCACCCGCAGATACGGCACAGCGATCATTGTGAGCAAGGACAGTGCAGTCATCAGAGCGATCACTCTGCACCGCAGTCTGTTTTCGCGCAACATCTGCAAAATCCTGTTATTTCCGTTTTTCAAAGCCGCACTCTCCTTTCTGTTAAAATCAAAGATCCGCACTCAAAGCAAGCTGAATGACCTGAGCGGCAGGATCCTCACAAACACTTTTCCGATCACATTTTCCTCTGCGACACAGCCGACCGCCGTTGATCTGCTGTCGATGGAAACCGCCCTGTGATCGCCCATCACAAAGACTCTGTTCTCCGGCACCTGATAGGGAAGCGTGATGTCGCATTCCCCGCGTGCCGCCTCGCTGATATACGGTTCATCGAGCGGCTCGCCGTTGAGATAGACCGTGCCGTCCTCAGTCACATTCACAACATCGCCGCTGAGCGCGATCACGCGCTTCAGGAGCACCTTATTATTATAGTAGAACGCGATAATGTCTCCGCGCCGCACCTCCGAGAGCTTGCTGCAAAGCAGCACCTCGTCATTTTGCAGCGTCGGCGTCATGCTGGAGCCTGTCACGCGGAGCACCGGCAGCAGCATCGTCGAAATAATGACTGCGATGGCAGCCGCGACAATCAGCGAACCGACGGTGCTGCGAAGCGCTTTCCGGAAGCGCGCATCTGCGCGAAGGCGTTTCAGCTCGCGTTCGAGCTGTTCCGTCGTCGGAACATCCATTCTCTTCTCACTCATCTGCGCTTTTTCCCGGCTTTCCCCGTCTTCACCGGTGCCGCGCCTTTGTCTGCTGTTTCGCCTGCGGGCTTTCCCGCAAGCCATGCGTCGATTCTGCCTTTCAGCTTCTCGTTTTCTTCCCGCAGTTCATCGTTTTCTTTTTGCAGATAATATAATATTTCAATGAGATCAGCACGTTTCAGGCGTCTCAGTTCCTGATCGGTCATATTGAGCCTCGTATCGGTTTGTATTCGCTTATTGATGCGAAGAGTGGATAAATTCTATGAATATTCGATAGTTTATTATACCACACTATTGAGAATCTGTCAATAATAATTCTTCGATTTGTGCCAATTTAATTAAAAATCATCATCTTGAACAACATTTAGCCGCCGTATTTGTCTGTTACGCAGAAAATGCGTTCCAATTTATGAAACGCTCTGACCGTTTGGGCGCTGCGCAATATACTCCCAGAAAAGCACCGCAGCAAAAAAACCCCCCCGATACTGCCAGCAGCACCGGGGGAACACGGTTCCTGTTCATTTTTTACATCTGCGCGTTGAAGAGGCTCTTCAGGCTGTAAATGACATCGTCGTTGTCCGCATTGATGCTCGCTGCCTCGTTGATGGCGGAGAGCTCGCTCAGTGCGCTGAGGTTTGCGTTGTAGCCGATGGTGTAGCACGGCACCTCCAGGCCCTCCACGATGTCGCGGATATCCGAGAGTGAGCTGCCGATATTCGTCTCACCGTCGCTCAGCACAAAGAGCAGCGGCTTGACCGTCTGCCCGGTCTCTGTCTCGAACTTCGTCTGTGCCTCCATCAGCATGTTGAGCGCGACCAGCACGGCGTCATAGGTCGCGGTGTTGCCGCCCGGAGAGAGATCCTCGACGGCGCCGGTGAAGTAGCTGCGCTGATTGAGCGTGAAGAGGTCGATCGGGAGATTGACCGTGACATTGGTGCTGTAACTCACAAGACCGACATAGTTCGTGCTGTTGATATACTGCGAAGCGTTGATCAGCGAAGACTGGAGATTCTGAAGCGGTGCGCCGCCCATCGAGCCGGAGACATCCGCGACGAACACAGCCATGACCGGATTGCCGGCGTCCTTCTCGGTCTTCCAGAGCTTCTGTGCGCTGAGCATTGCCGCGCCGTTGACCGATGCCGCGAGATTATCCTGATACTCCTCATGTTCATTGAAGCCGTACTTCGATGCCATGCGCTGGCACTCGTCGGTCAGGCAGTAGTCAATGAAGGTGCGCGCAAGCTCATTCTGCTGATCGTTCAGCGTACCGAGCGAATACATCGGGCTGTCATGGCGCACACCGAACGGCACGAACTCATAGCCGCGCAGCTCGGAGACATTCGTGAAGCACTGATACTCAAGGATGAACGCATCGAGGACGCCGTTTGCGGCAGCCTCACGCATCTGGAGCGTGGTGTAAGCGACAAACGGGACATTCTGCTGGAACTGCTGGAACTTGCTCACGGCAGTCGAGCTGAGAATATCGCTGCTGTCGAATTCCTGAAGCGCTGCAACAAGGAAATTGAGACCTGTGGACGATGCATAGGGGTTCGTGTAGCCCATCGCGATCTCGTTCTTGATCGTTGCTTCGATGATCGAGCTGATATCGACCTTGCCGTAAGCGGTCTGGATCTTGTTATAGGTATCTCTGGTGAGCAGGATGCCGGCAGTGTTGCCCGCAAGACGCTTCTCAAGCAGCTTGATATCGACATTCTCCGCTGCAAGCATCTCGCCCCAGAGCTCATTCGACGGAGAATAGAGCTCAGGCACATATTTGCCGGAAACGATATAGTCGATCGCAGCGCCGGACGCGATCGGGCGCACGGAAATGGTTGCCCACTGCCCGCCGATCTCGTGATGCTCGGCATTGAACTTCTCCGCGACCTCATTGAGCCAGCCGTCGGTGCCCTTCGAGGACTTCTCAGTCGAGGAGAAGATCTCGAGGTCGAGCGTGCCGCGTCCCTCGACGCTCAGCGGATACTTGCCGATGTCCGGGAGCTCTGCTGCGAGGTCGGAGCCTGCGATCTCGACGGTCGCCTTGCGCGGGCTCTCCTCCTTGACAGAAATCTTTTTCAGCTTCTTTTCAAGCTGTGTCATCGCTGACTCATGCGTCAGCTCGGAATGCGACTTGCCGAGTCTGCCGCTGATGACGATGCCGACTGCGATCGCGGCGATCATCAGAAGCGCAACGACGATCAGGAACGCCGCGTTCTTGGACTGTGTTTTCTTGCTCATTTCATATCTCCTCTCACACAGAGATTCTCCGCCGGAGCGGATAATTCACAGTGGGGCGGGATCTCCTCGCCCGTGTTGACGCTGTGCAGCGTTTTCGCGAGCACATCCAGGCTCGGTGCTGTCACAGGGGTGTCGTCCGCAAACTGCGTGACCTCAATGATGAGGTTCTCAAAATCGCGCAGGATACGGTCATTTTCATCGAGACGCTCGCGCAGGAACTTCGTGTGCATCCTTCTGAGCTCCATGTCACTCTGGTCGCAGAAGCGCAGACGGTAAAGCACCTGCTTTAAGTTGTTCATGATATAGGCGGCTGCCTCATTGCCGCTCTTGATAAATGCGTGATCCGGCGAAAGCATCGCTGCGAGCGCGATCTGCTTGCGCTTGAGTGCATCGAGCTGTGCAAGCGCTCTGCCTGCTTCTTCGCGAAGCGGCATATAGTCGAGCGGCATCGTGCGGAAGGCACGGATGAAGTCATCGACATTCTTAAGCTTTTCACCCGCTGCCACAGGCTTGCTGCTCTCCGCATCCTCATCCTGATCCGCTTCGATCAGCCGCTTTGCCGAAAGGATCACAATCACCGGAAGCACCAGTGCGATCATCGGGAGCGGAGAAAACGGAATGATGCTCATGCAGATGATGAACACTGTGACCAGTGCGCCTGCCTTCTCGGCCGTCAGATTCTTCGGCGCTGTGACCGCCCGCTGCTTCGGCTCGCGGAAGAGCGCGATCCGATAGATCTCATCCGAGGAAAAATACTTCCCGCAGCGGACGCACTGTCCGCCCATTCTTCCGTTTGTCATGCGGATCGGGCTTCCGCAGAATGTGCATGTGTAGTTGAGCATGACAACACCCTCCTTCCAAGGCGCTGCCTTTCAGATCGTGCCGTTACTGGACGATCTCGCCCATATCGGCACAAACATAGAGGTCTCTTCTCTGCGGCTCCGGCACAAAGAGCGCAGGCTTCACCTCTTTGACGGCGCCGCCCTGTGCCTTCGCGCCCTCAAAGAACTTCGACAGAATCACGGTGCCTGCCCGGAAGGGCTGGCTGCCGCTGTATTGGATCGGGCTCGGCAGAATCCAGAGCGCCGTGCCCTCGGTCTTATAAAGGACAAAGCTGCCCCGTCCCGCACCCGGCGGCACCGGCTCCAGCATATAGCTGCCGTCTAACTGCCGCACCTCGCGGTAGAACCGCATGCGCATGCCGTTCAGCGCAGACCATGCGATAAACGGCCGTTCCGTGATCGGCGGGGTCATCGCCGCAAGATCCTCCTGCGAGACTGCCATCGTCTGGACGGCTGTCTGCACGGCGGCCTGTGCAGCCTCGGCGCGGGTCTCAGCGGGTGCCTGCTGCACCTGCGGAATCTCCGCCTCCTGCATGATCTCCTCCCAGTCCTCCTCGCCGTTCTGCCGGACGCTGCGCAGCGCCGAAGTCAGCTCTGTGAGGCAGGGCGTTGCGGCAGTCTGGTCGTCGCCGATCTGCGAGACCTCAAGGATGAGGTTCTCAAACTCCGAAAGCACGCGGGCGTTGTCGCCGAGCACCTGCTGCAAGTAAGCATTGTGCATGTTATACTTCTGCGGCTCTGCGGAGTCGTAGATCATCACGCGGTTGATGACGCGCTTGCAGTTTGCAAGCACATAGGCCTCGACATCCTGTGCGGTCGAGAGGAAGGGACTGTCCTTCGAGTCATCGAGCACGGAGCGGAGCGCTGCCTGCTTGCGCTTGAGCGATTCGAGCTGCCGGATCGCGATTTTGATATGCTCTGCAAAGGGGGTCTCCTCGCTGAGCCATGCGCGGAAAGCACGGATATAATCGTCGGCGTCCTTCAGCTTCTTTGCGTCGCTGATGGACTCTGCGCTGCTCGAATGGAGAATCAGCCAGTCGATGCCGAGCGAGAGCACGACCACGCCGATCAGCGCAGCGTATTTTGCAAAGGAAAAGGGGAGCTGTGACAGCAGGTTATAAAGAACGACCGCCAGCAAGCCTTCGCCGCATGCCAGCACGGCCAGCAAGATCTTTGTACCTGTCTTCAAGTCATCCACGCTCCTTTCTGCTTCATCGCGATTATGTATTTATGATACCATATCAGGGGAAAAGTGTCAACCTTGAAATTTCGCCGAAAAGACCGAATTTCGGGCAAAAAGAAAAAAGAGAGCGAACCTCCTCCGCCCTCTTTTCTCTGCCTTTACCGGGTAAAACCGGTCAAACTCTGTGAAGATGGAAGGCTTACGCCTCTGCGTCATCCGCAGCGGGAGCCTCAGCCTCGGCAGCCGGAGCCTCATCGGAGTAGACAACCTCGTCTGCTTCCTCAGCCGGAGCCTCGTCATCGCCTGCAACTGCACGCATAGAGAGGCTGATGCGCTTCTTCTCGGTGTCGATGCCGGTGATCTTGACAGTGACGACATCGCCGACATTCACAACGTCCTTCACATTTGCGACGCGCTCGGTAGAGAGCTCGGAAATGTGGATCAGACCGTCCACGCCGGTGATGATGCGTGCGAATGCACCGAATGCGGTGACAGAGACGACGGTTGCCTCGACAACATCGCCGACCTGATACTCATTGGTGAACTTGACCCACGGATTGTCCTCGGGTCTTCTGTGACCGAGCGAGATTCTGCCGGTCTCAGGATTGAGCGCCTTGATGTAGACCTCGAGCGTATCGCCGACAGCGACAACGTCGCTCGGCTGATGGATGCGGCTCCAGCTCAGCTCAGAAACATGGACCATACCGTCGATGCCGCCGAGATCGACAAATGCGCCGTAGCTGGTGAGGGACTTGACCTCGCCGGTGAAGACATCGCCGACCTTTGCGGTCTCCCAGAACTTTGCCTGTGCAGCATCTCTCTCCGCCTTCTGCACCTGACGGATGGAGCCGACCGCTCTGCGGCGCTGCTCGTTGACGTCGATGATGACGAAGCGGACCTTCTGCTTGAGCAGAACATTCAGATCTGCCCCTCTGCCGAGACCGGACTGGGAAGCCGGGATGAAGACATGGACGCCGTCGCAGTCTGCGACCAGACCGCCCTTGACCACGCTCAGCACAGTGCCCTCGAGCACCTCGCCTGCTTCCTGTGCCTTGAGAATGTTCTCAAAGCCGATCATCTCGTCAACTCTGCGCTTCGAGAGCTGAACCATGCCCTCCGCGTCGTTGACCTGGATGACAACGAGCTCAAGCTCGTCGCCGACCTTGACGAGATCAGAAGGCTTCTTCGAGGTATCGCTGGTCAGTTCGGAGAGGGTGATATAACCGGTCTGCTTGGCACCCACATCAACCATCACTTCGTTGTTGCCGCTGATGCTTACAACAACACCCTTGAGGCGCTCTCCTTTGCGAATTTTTCTGAAGCTCTGATCCAGTGCGTCAGCGAAATTGATCTCCTCGTTCTCCGGGGCTGCAGTGGTGTCAATGATTTCAGACATATTGGTTTGAACCTCCTTAATGATGTAGGCGGGCGTACTCGCTCCTGCCGTGATTCCGATTCTGAGCACATGCCCGCTGCCCTTCTCCTCCAGGACAGCTTTCACAGCCCCCAGGATCTCGTCTGCATGCTGCCTGAGCTCCGCCGCGTCTTCGATATGCCATGTACGGCAGTTTCTGCTGCACACATCATAGAGCTTGACGGTATTGGAGCTGTGCTTTCCGCCCGCGACGATCATCAGATCAGACTGCCGTGAGAGCGCATCTGCATCAGATTGTCTTGCAGCGGTGGCATTGCAGATCGTGTCGAAGATCAGCAAATCGGGATCATTTTTCGGCAAGGGGTCTATACAATCCCCCCATAATAATTTATTATACGTTGTTTGGGCGACGATTGCAAGCCCTTTTCCGCACTTTCTATCAATCAGACATTTCAGCTCTTTTGCATCGCGAAAAACTGTACAATTTTCATTACAATGCCCGACAATCCCCTGTACCTCGGGGTGTTTGGGGTCTCCGGCGATCAGAACATCGCGCCCTGCGGCTGTCTGCTCCGCGGCAATGCGGTGAATGCGCGCAACGAAGGGGCATGTCGCGTCGATCACGGGATTCTGCATTTCCTTCAGGCGGTCATAGACAGCCTTCGGGACGCCGTGCGCACGGATGATCAGTGTTTCGCCGGGGGTGAGCTCGGAAACATCCGAGATGATGCGTGCACCGCGTGCCTGCAAGTCACCGACAACGGCATCATTGTGCACGATCGGGCCGAGGGTCGCCACGCGCCTGCCCTCGCTGAGCGCCTGATAGACCAGCTTCACCGCACGGTCCACGCCGAAGCAGAAGCCTGCGGATTTTGCGGTTGTGATCTCATAGCGTGCCATGCCTGTCATCTCCTCACTGTGCTGCTGCTGCGGCGGTGGTCTCCGTCCCGCTGACGGGCGCGGTCTGATCTGCGGCCGGATCGGCTGCATCCGCCGCCGCGGTTGTCTCCGCGGTCGTTGTTGTGGTCTCGGCGGTCGTGGTCTCCGTCGGGGTATAGCGCTCCGGCGGGTCAAAAGCGCCGAGCGCCATCATGTAAAGCGTCATCGTGTCATCGACTGCCTGATAGGGCTCCTTCGGCGGGCATCCGGCGATCACGGTGATATACCGGCTGCCGTCTGCACCCTCGCCCCATGTGGTCAGACACTGTCCCGCTTCATCGGTATAGCCTGTTTTGCCGCAGCGCACGGTAAACGGCAGCCCGTAGCGGACTGTGAGCGCATCGGGCGCCGTGCGCGACCAGACGGTACTGAGAAGGCGCAGGCCGTTGGGGTGATGCGCGGTCGGCATCGTGACATATTCCTTTGTGCTCATCAGCTTTACGCAGAGCGGATCCCGCATCGCGTATGCCATCATGACCGCGATATCCTGCGCAGAGCTGTAAAGCTGCGGATCGTGGAGCCCGACACAGTTTGTGAAATGCGTGTTCGTCAGCCCCATCTCCGCTGCAAAGGCGTTCATTTCCTGCACGAATGCCGCTTCGCTGCCGCTCGCAATCTTGGCAAGCATCAGCGCAGCATCGGCACCGGAAGGGAGCATCATGCCGTAGAGCAGGTCGATCACGCGCACGCGCTCATATTCCATGAAGCCCGCACATGCCGCCTCATGCTGCCACGCATAAGAAAGCGCATCGTGATCCATATCGACCATCTCGAGCGTGCGCTGTCTGCCGCCGAGATGAAAAAATGTCAGCATCGTCATGACCTTTGTCATCGACGCGGGGTAGATGCGTGCATCGGCATTCCGCTCCGCCAGCAGGACATTGCCCTCGGGGTGTACCGCAATCAGTGCGGCGGTGTCGCCGTAAATAAGCGCCGGGTCATTCAGTGCGACAGTTGCGGTCGTGCGGGTCGCGGGGAGCGGATAGAGACTGGTGGTCGTGGTGGTGGTTGTGGTCGTGGTAGTTGCGGTGGTCGTCACCGTCGTTTCGGGGGCGCTTTCCTCACCGATGCGGACGATTCCTTTGACCGCATGAAAGAGTGCATAGCCGCCGTAACCGATGCCTGCAAGAAGTACCGCGGCAAACACCAGCGCAAGCAATACGCGCATCGGTCTCACTCTGCGCCGTTTTTTCCGGGAGTGCTGCTGTGGCATCGGGATTCACCGCCTTACTGTTGATTGGGATTCTCTGCGGGTGCTGCCGGAGCGGGAGCCGCAGGTGCTGCGGGTGCTGCCGGAGCGGGCGTCACAGGTGCGGCAGGTGCTGCCGGAGCAGGTGTCACAGGTGCAGCGGGTGCTGCCGGAGCGGGAGCCGCAGGTGCAGCGGGTGCTGCCGGAGCGGGAGCCGCAGGTGCTGCGGATGCTGCCGGAGCAGGAGCCGCAGGTGCTGCGGGTGCTGCCGGAGCAGGTGTCACGAGTGCTGCGGGTGCTGCCGGAGCCTGCTTCGTACCGCAATAGATGCAGAACGCTGCGCCGGGACGGAGCTCCTTGCCGCAGGATACGCAGAAGCGCTTGGAAGCTGCCGCAGATGCCTGCGGTGCTGCGGGTCTGTTCTGTGCCGCTCTGTTTGCAGATGTCTGCTGCCGGCGGGACTCGCGGCTTGCGCTTCTCTGTGCCGCCGCCTGACGGCGCGCTGCACGTTCTGCGAGCGAGCGCTGTCTTGCATCGCTGCGGAGATATTTCGCGACGGACGTCATCAGGATGCCGCATGCCAACTCAAAAATGATCGGACCCCAGAGCGGTGCGCGCAGTGCCTTGGTCAGCGGATGCAGACCGATCACGCCGTCCTTTACAAAGAGCGAGCCGACGCCGCCGATGATCAGGCACAGCAGCGTGATTGCAGCCGGAACGATGATTGTGATTCCCATGCCGCGGATCGCGCCGGGTCTGTCTTCGCCCGCGCGCTCGCGGACGACTGCCCAGCGGAAGACCAGCAGCATCATCAGAACAATATCAAGGATCAGGCGCCAGATGCTGATGCGGAAATGCGCCAGCGCCCGCCCGAATTTGCTGCCGTAGAGGAATTCGGAGAGCTTGTTCAGGAAGCCGAGCGGACCGTCAGCGGCGCTGCGGATCTCCGCCTTGTCGGAATCCTCGATCACGAGCAGGCACTTGTCATAGAGTGCATCCTCACTGTCTTCGAGCAGCTCAACGACCTCATCGGAGGTGATATGCACCGGCGCATCGGAGCCGCCGCTCAGGAGTGCGCCGTAATTGCCGAGCTTGCCTGCGAGAAATGCGGGAATGCCCATCGTATCGACGGCATCCGCGATGTCCGCCTCCGTGACCTGTTCATCAGTCACGAAATTCCTGCGGATCATCTCCGTCACGGTGCCGTTGAACGGGATACCCGCATCGGAGAGCTGCGAGGAACGCATGCCGTCTGCGATTGTGCCGCGTGTCAGCTCTCTGCCCATCAGATTCGTGTTGATGCAGCAGAGCAAAATCAGTCCTGCGACCGCGCACCAGAATACGTGCCATCTTTTGTAACCCTTTGAGCGCAGTGCGCCCTCTCTTTCTGCCATGAAAAAACGCTCCTTTATGTATGATTTTCGTATAGTAACCTAATGTAATATTATAGCACATTCTCCCCGTGTTGTCAACTGAACGGCGCCCGCAGCGCAAGAAAATGCGCATCTCACAGAGGAGATGCGCGAAAACATATGTGAAAGGATGAAAACCTACAAAACGATATTTACAGATTGCTGTAATCCGGCGCGAGCGGGTTGCCGGTGATGCTGCGCCATGTGCAGGCAATCTCGGAATTTGTGTTGCCGTAATAGGTGAGAAGATACTGTGCATCCTTTGCCGTCACTTCGCCGCTGCCGTCTGCATCTGCATGCAGGAGCTGCCCTGCGGTGAGCTCCGGCTCCAGCCCGATGCTCAGATCCCCCGCTGCCTGAAGCGCTGCCATGACATCCTTGATGTCCACATCGCCGCTTTCATTCACATCGCCGAACAGAAGCTGAGGCGAGATCTCCCCGTCCGGCTCGAGATAATGCCTGCATTCCGTCGAGATCACGATTGGCTCCGGGTACACGGCACGCACTGCACCGATGCCGAGCTTCTCCGCGATCGCATCCTCCATCGCAAGATAGTCTGCGGTTAAGGCCGTTTCAAAGGCGCCGTCCTTCATGCGGACAGAGGCAGAGATGCCGTCTGCCGACTGCACCTCCCAGCCCGGGTATTCCGCTTCGATCAGCGCAGTCAGCTTTCCGAAGGCAGTCTCATCCTGCGAAAAGCGGAAATCATACCAGCACAGCGTCGAATTCATCGCAAGCTCCATATACTCCGTGACCTCCGGCTGATAGCTGTATTGATACAGCGTTGCCGCGCTGTCCAGCGTGTCATAGAGCCGGTCTGCGGTCTCCGCACTGAGCGAAGAGCCGCGCACATGCACAAGCCGGACGGCTTCTGTTTTCCCGCTGTCCTTCTCAGTATAGATGCCGCAGTCAAGCGAGACGGTGCCGCTCTCTCCGACCGTCTGTGTGACCAGTTCGTTCAGCGCATAGCTGCTGAGCCCCGGCAGCCGGACGGCGCAGCTGATCTCCGCACAGGGCGCTTCCTCGGTGAAATAGAGCGTGCTCTTGCCGATCTCCTGCGCATTCGAGCGCCAGACCGTGTCGCCGTTCTGATACACGATCGGAAACTGCTGATAGAATTGTGCCTCTGCCTCCGGCGTTTCAATCGTCGCTGCACCGCACGGCATTCCTGTGCAGAGCAGAAGCGCAGCGAGCGCCGCTGCCGTTCCTCTGATGATATGTTTCATAATCATCGCTCCTTTCAGGATATTATCATACGGAAGGCTGTGATATGCCTTTCAGATATGTATTCGGAAACCGGGCGCATTTCCTCACACGGTTTCTGCGATTTGGATACATGCACAAATTCCGCACGGTAGTATTATGCAGTGTGCTGATGCTTGACTTTTCCCGCGGAATATGCTATAATGGCATAGCAAAATGAGACTGAGTATCAGTTTCACATTTACCGACGCGACCAATCCGCATTTGCCGGGGAGCACTTTCGATGGTTCTATGTGTGGACTCCGTCCCCACGCCCCTGCTGAGGGGATAGCGATCCCCTCAGACTCCTCTGTCTCAAAATCCCCCCGCCCCCGCGGGGGCGGGGGGGATTTTGCAACGGGGTC
>JAEEXH010000065.1 GCA_016291435.1 Oscillospiraceae bacterium | reverse complement strand
ACATCACTGAAGTCCAGTGCGCGGACGGAAAACTCTATGTCTCGCCGGTTCTTGACTGCTACAACGGTGAGATCGTTGCTCTCGAAATGCGTGATAACATGAAGAAGGCTAAGGCATTCTCATCGTTATATTTCAGGATAGAGGCGTTTTCGCTGTGCGCTTTCTCAATCATTTTTGCGACTGTATCCGAATCACCGGTCAGCGTTGCACCTAGCAGCCGGTCAGATGCCTTGATTGCATCCATGATGAATTCCCAGCCACCGTCCTCGATCGAATTGATGAATTCCTGCTGTACCTCGCTATTGGGAATCAGAATGTCATTATGCCATCTGTTATTTATCAGGCGAGGATTCATTTTATATCATACATGATTACTGCTTCCGTTTTCGGAGCAGCACGGTTACCGCGCCGATCAGAACCGAAGCACCGATAACGGAAAGGACAACGATCCAGAGATTGCTGCCGGTTCGTCCGGATTCCGCCGGAATAACTGTATTTGTATCGGTGACGAACTCTGTCGTCTGCGTATATCCGTCAGCTTCAGCAGAATTGACAGTGGTATCAGAAGCGTTCTGCAAAGCCGTCGTTTCCGGCGCGATGCTTGCGGTATTGCTTTCGGCAGTGCTGTCAGAAGAAGTCTGCACAGAAGCGCCGTTTTCGGCTTCTGTGCTCACTGCAGCGGCAGTCTGCGTCTCGGTGGAAACAGCGGCAGATTCGCTGCTCTGCGTGACTGTGCTCTGATTCTGTCCGTAATCATTCTTGGCAAGTGCGGGAATAACTCGTGATTCTATCGGATCACTGAGCGGCTGCTGCGGATAGTTCGCATGTGTATCGCGTTCATGGTCGCGGTCAAATAGATCGGAGCCTTTCACAAAATAGTTTCTGTTGTAGTTCTCCGACCAGCTGTCCTGCGGATCAAGACAATCATCCCATGTCACATCGACATAGTAATTCAAGCCGTCATCCATTTTCAGGATATTCCACATATGTGCCTCACCGTGGCTGGATCCAAAGACACATGCCGATTCCAGACCGTAATACCGTGCGAGCAGGTTGAAGGTCACAGCATAGCCTTCACAGACACTGGTTCTGTAATAGATAGGACCGTAAATATTATTCGGCCATCCGCCCTCTGTCGGATGTGCAGAAGAATCATAGGTGTATGTATTGTTCACGCAGAGCGCATCGTGAATGAACTGTGCGCGTTCATATGTATTACTGATCGCAGCCGCACCTGAATAGGAATCAATATACTTGTTGATCTTTGCGAAAATCGCCTTCCGTCCGGCAGCTGTATCGAAGTGAAACGCAAGCGGTATCTTCATGGTATCATCAATCGTGAATGATGAGAAAATAAAGGCATAATACGGATGATCGACCATAAACATCCGCAGGGTGTTGAGCTGATCGGTGTCATTCAGGCCCGTGAGATCCGGTGCCCAGCTGACAGGCGAATCCGCATTCAGCACAATGCAGTATTCATCGTGATTGAAATCTCCGCTGTAGCTGATGACACGTTTGCAGAATCCGTCCAGATATGTATAATACCGCTTGTATGCAGCAGCTTTGTCAAATTCCGCAAGCCAGTCATAATAAAAATGACCGGAAGCTCTTTCTGCATAGGCGAGTGCATTTTTCGCGGCAGAATCATAGTCTGCGTCCGCGGAAACCGAAGTTCCGGTGAGACATACGCCGGAAAATGCCATACATACGGATGCGCAAATACAGAATAATCTTCTTTTCATTTTGACCTCTTTTCTGAGCCTTGTATTTATATCATCCATTTTATCACGGAAAGGCGGAAAAGTCAACTTAATCCTACGGAACTGTATATGCCGGAGCAAGAGCCGCACCTGCACGGGATCATCTTCATAAGCAGATCGAGATCATGCGCGGGATTTTAGCTGCATATTCAGAATCCATGAAGTCTTTGTCTCCGTTGGAGAGTTGTGCATAGAAAGCTGGTTCAACTGCAAGATGGCAAAAATAATCTACGGCTTTTCGCAGACTATTGCCGCCATATTTCTCATCAGCAGCAATCTTGGACATGGCAAAGTCGGCCTCGTTCAGTCGTTTACCCTGTGAATTAATGCGCACAAAGATTTCCGTAACCTCACTGATGTCCAGCTGCGGAACCAGCAGAATTGCTCCAATCTGACAGCTTTTGATGCTGAGAAGCTGCGTGATTCGTTGATTTACTTCTTTTTTCGATACTCCAGGGTTTCTTTCTGCATAGCTGTCAACAAATTCGTAGCTATCAAAGTCAGGTTTAAAAACGACAGAAATATCCGGAATCCAGAATGTACTATTGGTATGAGCTGGTGTAGTAACTGCGAATCGTTCCTCATTATCTTTAGCAAGTGGATTAAATGCGATACGGATTGTCTTTTCTTCATAATCTTCTGTCAGAATCTTATGCCCTGCAATCGCAGTCATGAGAGCAGTGATACGTTGCTGACCATCAATCAAAACCTTCTTGCCAACAGCATCTCTACCGTCCTTCAGTTTAACCACTGGATTCTGCCAGATGATCAGGTAGCCCGTCGGATAGCCGTTATACAAGGAATCTACAAGATCACGCACTTGGCGTCCCTTCCAAACAAATGGACGTTGTATTTCAGGAATAGCAATATCGCCTGCATCAATATATCCAAGAATTGAGCTGATGGAATATTGTGTGACAGTATACTTATCATATGATGCACTCATAATAATCTTCGCTCCTTATTCCGTTACTTGTTAGAATTCTGGATTCCGCTGTGTATAGACCCGATTAATTCAAATATTCCAGAACCTTTCAAAGAAAGCCTTAAGCTTTTCGATAACCGTTTCTTTCTTCGCTTTGCGATTTCCTCCGCCGAAGCGCGATACGGCAGGCAGGATCTTGTCAATATCAGTGCCTGTGGTCTTGATACCGCCGTCACGGAAAGCTCCTGCCACAAATGCTCTGGTTTCCTCTTCCTTGAGCTTTTCTTCGGCAATCAGTGCAACAAGCGCTTTTTCACGCTCCTCAGCGACATAGGAGTGCCATTCATTCAGAACATCATCGACCTCATTGATTCCGGCGATGAAGTTCTCAATCAGATCTTTCTTGCTTCTCAGCTCCGGGCTTGCGTCAACAGCCTTCTGAATGGTGATCAGCACTTCTTTATCCATACAATGACTGTCGTGATATTTCGCGACGAGAATCAGGATATAGTCAATGTTGATCTCAATTTGCCTGATCAGCTCAATCTCAAATACAATATCATCGTCAATATCAGTCAGTTCGCCCTTCTTGCGGCGCTCTGCCCATTCGTCTCTGAGATCCTGATATCTTCCGAGGTAATCCTGAAAGTCCCGCTCTGAAATCAGCTCCTTGCCCTCGAACTCGTCAAAGCTCTGGAGAAGATTCCGCATACGCAGGATAGCACCGAGCAGAGCGATAAACTCCTTCTGCCGTTCTTCCCCTATGATCTGCGGCTCATCAAGAGGAAACTCTGTCATGAGTTTGCCTATCATATCCACATAGCCGTCGATATGCTTGCCCTTGCTGTCATCGTAGCCGTTATAGTAATCACCGAAGCTCTGCAAGGTCACGATACCGCCAGCCTCTTTATCACCAAAAAGGGAAATAGCAGCATCCGTTCGCTTCTGCAAGGCTCTGAAACATACGATATTGCCAAATGTTTTGATTGAATTGAGGATACGGTTGGTGCGGCTGTATGCCTGGATCAGGCCGTGCATTTTCAGATTCTTATCTACCCAAAGTGTGTTGAGCGTGGTCGCATCAAAACCCGTCAGGAACATATTGACCACGATTAGCAGATCAAGCTCCTTGTTCTTCATGCGGAGCGACACATCTTTGTAGTAGCTCTGGAATTTGTCGCTGGATGTATCGTAATTCGTATTGAACTGATTGTTGTAGTCGCTGATCGCTTTTTCAAGAAAATCTCTCGATGTGGAATCAAGCGCAGATGTGTCTTCGGGATTCTCCTCATCAAGGATGCCGTCCGGGTCTTCTTCGTTCGCGCCGTAGCTATAAATGACAGCGATCTTCAGCCCCTTCTCGGGGCTGTCTGTCATTTGTCTCATGAATTCCTCGTAATAGAGCTTCGCAGCCTGCACCGAGGATACCGCAAAAATAGAATTAAACCCGCTGATACGCTGTTTCTGCTTGATCTCCTCGACCTCCTCACGCTTTTTTGCTTCGGCAAGCTCTGATACATTCGTCAGAACATTGAACGCATATGTGCGCTCAAATGCCTTGCGGTAGGTCTTCTGGTCGAAATGTTCAAGGATATAGCTTGTTACAAGTGCGATACGCTTCGGGGACATATACGCCTTTTCACGGTCAATATCCCACACCTTGACATCTTCAATATCTTCTTCCTTGTCCATAGTCTTGATATAGTCAACACGGAAGGGGAGGACATTCTTATCATTGATCGCATCGACAATCGTATACGAATGCAGCTGATCGCCGAACGCCTGCGCTGTGGTGCGGAGATTCGGATTTTTGCCTGTACCGGCATTCAGTGCAAAGATCGGCGTGCCTGTGAAGCCGAACAGATGATACTTCCTGAATCTCTTGGTAATAGCCTGGTGCATATCACCGAACTGGCTTCTGTGGCACTCATCGAAAATGATCACAACGCGCTTTTCATAGACCTCATGCGCGGGGTTCTTCTTGATGAATGTCGCCAGCTTCTGAATTGTCGTGATAATGATATGACAATCGGCATCTTCCAGCTGCTTTTTCAGTACGGTCGTGGAAGTATTGCTGTTTGCAGCGCCCTTTTCAAAGCGGTCATACTCGCGCATGGTCTGGTAGTCGAGGTCTTTGCGGTCAACCACAAACAGCACCTTGTCAATGAAGTCGAGCTTTGAAGCCAACCGCGCTGCCTTAAATGAGGTCAGAGTCTTGCCGCTGCCGGTCGTATGCCAGATATAACCGCCGCCAGCGATAGAACCGTATTTCTTGTAGTTATGGGCAATCTCGATACGGTTCAGGATGCGCTCCGTCGCAACGATCTGATACGGGCGCATGACAAGCAAGAGTTGTTCAGAGGTAAAAATGCAGTATTTCGTCAGGACATTCAGAATCGTATGCTTTGCAAAGAAAGTCTTAGTGAAGTCCACAAGATCGGGAATCACTTTGTTATTGGCATCTGCCCAAAAGCTCGTAAATTCAAAGCTGTTGCTTGTTTTGGTCTTTTTTCTTGCCTTGCCTGCTTCTTTTACGGCATTGAAACGAGTGGTATTGCTGTAATACTTGGTGTTCGTGCCGTTGGAGATAACAAATATCTGCACATACTCAAACAGCCCTGAGCCTGCCCAGAAGCTGTCACGCTGATACCGGTCGATCTGATTGAACGCTTCACGGATCGGCACACCGCGCCGTTTCAGCTCGATATGCACAAGCGGAAAGCCGTTCACCAGCACCGTCACATCATAGCGATTCTGGCGCTTGCCGGTATCGACTTCATCCTGATTTATCACTTGCAAGTGATTATTGTGGATATTCTTCTTGTCGATCAGCGTGATGTTTTTTGTTGTGCCGTCGTCGCGTTTCAGGTTTTTGACGCTGTCCTCCTGAATCGTGCGCGTTTTCTCGACGATGCCCTCATTCGCGTTTGCGATATATTCCGAGAAAAAGCGTTTCCATTCGCTGTCGGTGAAGGTATAACCGTTGAGCCGTTCGATCTGCGCGCGGAGGTTGGCAATCAGGTCATCTTCCTTAGCTCTGCTTCGCTCTGGTAGGCATCGGCGGTGCGCGGTTCGGGGATGTATTCCGTCACGACGGTGTTTTCGCTTGTGGCGGCTACTATGTTAAAATAACTCACGTTCTCACTTCCTCAAAGGACAGCAGCTTGTCCCGATAATATTCATACTGTTTGCGCCTTGCTTCGATCTCCGCGTGAATGGTCAGATACGCATAGCCCAGCTCACCGAGCCGCCGGATAAACTCCCGCTCCAGGCACAAGGCGGCAGAAGTATTCGCTATCCGTGCGCTCGGTGAACGCTGCCACGATCTTTGAGATATTGTCCTCGGTCAGCTTGTTGTTGTTCGTGACCTTGACGCACTCCTTTGAAGCATCAATGAAAAGTGTGCTGTTTGCGGTCTTGTTCTTTTTCAGCACCATAATGCAGGTCGCGATCGAAGTGCCGTAGAACAGGTTATCCGGCAGCTGAACGATCGTATCTACGAAGTTATTGTCGATCAGATACTTGCGGATCTTCTGCTCAGCGCCGCCGCGGTACATGACACCGGGGAAGCAGACGATCGCCGCCGCGCCGTTGTTTGCCAGCCACGCAAGCGAGTGCATGATAAATGCGAGATCTGCTTTCGACTTCGGCGCAAGTACACCGGCGGGGGAGAAGCGCGGATCGTTGATCAGCAGCGGATTCGCGTCGCCCTCCCATTTGATCGAGTACGGCGGATTAACTGTTATCTGGATCTGGCATCCAACAACCGTTGTCCTGCCGCATTTTCACGCTGAATACCGTGTTTTCAGCGTTGGATCGCCGCATGAATTGTATCACTGTTCCTGAAGACTGTCAAGGCTAAAATGCACGCAAGCGGCCTTGACAGCCTTCAGGAACAGTGATGAGAGCAACCATGCGATCCAAAGCAGAAATCTGTGTTGTTCCTAGTATGAAGACCTAAAGTACTGACTGAGAAAGGAGTCCAGATAATCGATACAATGACCTCAAAGGGCTCATCGTCCCAGTGCTGCGGCTCGGTGAGCGTGTCTTCGTGTGCGATATTGAATTTGTCGTAGTCAATGTCATGCAGAAACATATTGATGCGGCAGAGGTTGTATGTGGTGATATTGATCTCCTGCCCGAAAAAGCCCTGACGTACCTTGTCTTTGCCTAGCACTTTTGCGGCTTTCAGCAGCAGCGAGCCGGAGCCGCAAGCCGGATCGTATACCTTGTTGACTTCGGTTTTGCCTGCCGTTGCAAGGCGTGTCAGCAGTTCGGAGACCTCCTGCGGCGTGTAGTATTCACCGCCGGACTTGCCTGCATTGGATGCGTACATACCCATGAGATACTCATAGGCATCACCGAACGCATCAATGGTGTTGTCCTGATAATCGCCGAGCTGCATCGAAGCAACGCCGTTCATCAGCTTGACAAGGCGTTCATTGCGCTTCGGGACTGTGCCGCCGAGCTTATTGCCGTTCACATCGAAATCATCGAACAGACCCTTGAAATCGTCCTCGCTCTCGCAGCCCTGCGCAGAACCTTCAATGCTGCGGAAAATGCCTTCCAGCGTCTCGTTCAGGTTTTCGTCCTGATCGGCGCGTTTCAGCACATTACAGAATAGCTGCGACGGCAGAATGAAGAAGCCCTTTGTCTGCACCATATCCTCTCGGGCAGTCTCGGCTTCATCATCTGATAACTGTGTATAATCGAAATCCGGCGTACCCGCTTCGATCTCTCCGGCATTGATGTAATTCGTCAGATTCTCGGATATATAGCGATAGAACAGCATGACGAGGACATAGTTTTTGAAGTCCCAGCCGTCCACGCTGCCCCGCAGATCATTCGCAATGCCCCATATTGTGCGGTGCAGCTCGGCGCGTTCCTGTTCTTTTTTATTATCTATCATAAGTCATAACTCGCTTTCGTTCAGATTGGGCTAGTACATGATATGATAATTATATCACAAAACGCACATTTCGTCAATCAGTTTTACTGATGTTTCGTTAATAATCACATGTCGGGAGAGATTAAGCTGAAAAGGGGAGTGCAGCGCATGAAACAGTCGGAACGGATAATATGAAAATGCCCCGGCATAGGCCGGGGCAACGATTCCTTTTTACCGCTCTTTCCATGAGTTGAAGATTTAGCGGCACAGGCGGGAGGCCTTACTTATTTATGCTGTAGAACCTGCCCGAACACCTTATGAACAGTTCAAAACCGCACTTGCCGCAGCGTATTTCATCTCGTTCATTGTAAATATCCTATCGCAGTTTTCGTGGGTTCCGCCGTGTATTCACAGCCCGGCATCTTTCTTGTATAGTTTCATCCTGATTGCGTGGGGTGCATCTGTTGCACAGCGAATCGTTCATAAGCGGATCCGGCGGCATATTGTTGCGATCGCTGTATCTCTGCTGATGCTGTTTATCGTCCGGATCTGCCGGTGGATGCTGTTTCTGCATTCCGCTCTTGCTGACCGCTATACGTATTACTTGTTCTATATTTCGTTTATTGCTTTGCCCATGCTTTCGCTGAGCGCCGCAGAATATGTCAGCCGTGATGAACAGGTTGATATGCCCTTATACATAAAACTGTTTTGGGGCGTAACAGGACTTCTGATGCTCAGCGTTCTGACAAACGACATCCTCCATTTTGTACTTTCATACACCAAAGCATCTGACAACAGTGATCATATCAGTTTTCACTGGCTCTACTATGTCATATTTGTATGGTCATTCGCTGTTACGCTTGGTTCGTTCCTTCTGCTCATCAAAAAGTGCAAGCTGTCGCAGTGCCGCAGAAAATGGTATATCCCGATCATTCCGGCAGCTGCTGCGCTTGCGCTGATCATCGTTTACTATATCTGCGGCGGAAGCTCACCGCATATACTTGGAATCAGCCTCTACAATATTGAGATCACGCATATCAATGCGGAAACGGAGTTATCAAAATAGCAACAATGACTGCAAGCAGTACCAATCCGATATAAAAAGAGTGCTATTCTCTGTAATTGGAAAATGGCACTCTTTTATTGTATTCAGACTGACTGTGTTATTCAGGAGCAATCATTTCATGTTCCGTATTCGGCACTGTCACCTCAAAATTTTCAATGGCAGCACATAAGCTCCTGTGACGGATTACAAATTGGATCATGGGGTGTTTGTTCTTGGTAATGATGACATAGCTGTTCAACAGAATACGAATCTGGATATTACGGAATGCCGCTCTCGGTGAACGGACGAGCGTATAGCTGTCATGCACCTTCTCGAATTCATGTGTCAGGTGCAGATGCTCCTGATACTCCGCATAGGTATATGGCAATTCGTCCGTATAGAACATTCCTGCCAAAGACAGGGAAAGCGGATAGCTTGCAAATTCCTCCTCTGTCAGCTCCGGAAGTTCGTCAGTGATCTGGCTGTGCTGTAATATCTTCTCTGTGTTGATGCGCTGGAGATTGACATACTGCCCGATCTGTAATTGCCTGACCTCCGGAATGCCACAGCGTTCCATGATTCTTTGTAATAATTCATCTGAGATCGAATAGATCGGCGGTACAGAAAGAATATGCCGCCGCTGTCCTGTATGCTCGCTTTCCCTGTCCTCAAATTTGCGGAATGCCGCTGCGGAATCCTCACGGTAGATCTCCATGAGTGGTGATGACTTCTGAAACAGCTCCTTTGCCCGTTTCCGACAGTATGCCACATCTCTTTCAGCGGTCTCTAATTCGTAACGCCCGTCCTCATGAAAGCCAGTCAGACATTCGCCCCGAAGTGCGGAATGCTCGGCAGAATAGAGCAAATGCCGATATATCCCGTTTCGCACAGATTTGAAATAATAGGGACTGACCTGTCCCGTCATATACAGCGGTATCCAGCTTTCAAGCCCATACATCATTTCCTCAAACGGTCGGTCAAGGTCGTGAATGACCTCAAGTCTGATTCCCTTTTTCATCAGCAATGCAAGACCCGTCATCCACTTTTTTCCGAATTCCATATCGACTGCCATATCGCTCATTGGCATATCGGAACACATTTTTACTGGCTGTACAGAATTGGAGAGAAAAACAGATGCAATAAAGTCAAGCTCCGCCTGCTTAAATGCATCAAGTCCATAATACCGTTGTGCAGACGGCATTTCGGGAAGCTGTTCTGGTATTTCTGTTGTACCAAACGAGATCGCACGGATATATTCTCCTAAATCAAATCCATCCAGATGCGTCAAAAAATGCTCCGCCGTATCGGACTTCATCTCGCCGGAATGATCCGCATAGAGCCATTCCATGAGTGTATCGTAAAGCTGACGGTCATCGGTGACCTCTTTTCCTGTCAGACGGGAAAGGAGCGTTTTTTCTGTATCGCTGTTGTGATAACGTGCGACATATCTGCACAGGTAATCTCGCAGTTCATTGGTTTTATGCGGTTTCCGTTCGCCGTTTCGGATTCTGTAAAGATAAGAAAGATCGTAATTTGAAAATTCAGAAAATGAAGTCAGGCTGATATTGAGCTTGTTGACAAGCGTATTGAAATTGATGACAAAGAGACTGCTTGTGTTTGTTTGCGGGGTGCAGCACACCTGCAATTCCTTCAAAACGCTTTCCTCCGTTATATTGAGTTTTTTCCTTTCACACAATGCGGCAATGCCCCCCGCAAGCTTTTCAAGGCTCTTGCTGTTCGGCTTCGGTGTATGAGTACCCGAACAATATCGGCTGACAGTTGCCGGAGAGACTGCGGATGCTTCTGACAACTCTTGTGAGGTGCAGCCCAGCAAACCGAGATAGTATTCCAGTTTTTCTGCGATACTCATGATGATCACTCCTTTGATTCAGTATACCACACATCCGGTCATCGTGCAATAGAATTTCAAAAAATGACAGAAGCCAAATTTCGGTCAATTTATGAAATACCATTGACATACATTCTGATTTTTGTTATACTGTTGTCAAGATGATTGAAATGCACAAAAAATCGCTCCCGCAGAGTATTTTTCTGAAGGCTTTGCACCAATCCATATCATTACAAGGAGGTCATATCATGAAAGGCAAAAAGATTCTCAGCATTTCCATTGCAACAGCGTGCTTGCTGATGAACACTCCTCTGTCTGTTTTTGCAGTCAGAAACACAGGAGCGAATGAAGTACGCCCCGCAGACACTTCACCTACAACAAACATTCAAATCGCAGTATCCTCACCGCAGACAGTATCATTCTCTACGATTAAAGCGGCAGCAGTTACACCGACAACCGCAGAGCCGTACACACTGACAGCAGAGGATGTCGATGTGAATCGCTGCCGTGAAGATGATAACGATTCCAATACGCCCTATATTGATGCTGTCTCGATCAACTGGAAGGGCAGTACAGACCTGACACAGCCGCAATATAAGAACATCGTCATTCCCGATACGCTGCCCTTTGACAAGCCTGTTCTCGATGATGAGGGTAAGGAGCAGAAGGACGAGGACGGCAATGTTATCACCGAGACCGTGGAGATGCCCGTCATCAAGGCGTATCTCGGTTACGGAGAGTTCAGCCGCAGCAATCTCGAAAAGGTCACGGTCTCGAAGAATGTGAAGGTGCTCGGCGATTTCAAGGACTGCGAGAACCTGAGCGAGGTTGTGATTCCGGAGGATTCTGCACTGAAAGCGTTCAGCGCAGATGCGTTTTCCAAAACTGGAATTCAGACGCTTTTCATCCCCGCAGGCATTACGGAGATGCCTGAGCGGATGTTCTTTGCAAGCAAGAACCTGACGACCGTTACCTTTGCGGAGGGTTCAAAGCTCGAAAAAATCGGTGCATATGCTTTTCGGGAATCAGGTCTGACTTCGATTGCGATTCCCGATGCGGTCACGGAATTCGGAGAGTACGCATTTAACCAGTGTGCATTGGAGGAGATTTCGCTCCCTGATGCGATGAGTGAGATTCCACAATGCACGTTTGCATATTGCACAACTCTCAAAAAGGTTTCATTCGGCAGCGGTCTGACATCCATCGGTGATGATGCTTTTACTCACACTGCGCTTGAAGAGCTGGTGATTCCTGATTCGATTACGCATATCGGCTGGGGTGCGTTCAATGACATTGAGGCGCTGAAATCCGTGACATTCGGCAATGGTCTGAAGGAAATTGGCGGCTGTGTCGATCTGGGCGATTATACCCGTGGAATTTTCCAGAATGATGTGAATGTCGAGACTGTTGTTTTCAGCGAGGGGCTTGAAAAGATCGGTGACGAGCTGTTCAAATGGAGTGCAAAGATCGAGACACTCGTGATTCCGTCCACGGTCAAGCACATCGGCAGAGCGGCTTTCGGCGGTTTTAACGGCATCAGCGGCAGTGAGGTTCATGCCCTTTCGAGCCTGACCTTTGCGGAAAACTCTCAGCTGGAAAATATCTTCCCCTACGCATTCTGCTTCAACAGCATCAAGCATTTGACACTTCCGGTTGCCGCAGAGCCTTTTAAGATATGGGACGACGCATTTGAAGCAAGCGGCGAGCTGCTGGATGTTGACCTCGGCAACTGTCGTGAGCTTGGCTCGGATACCGGCTATACCAGTGAAGAATACTACGAAACCAACGCTGCGGTGTTTGGCGCATTCAAGGGCTGCGGCGAGCTGAAAACCGTCACGTTCAGCGATGAGCTGGAGATTATTCATCACGGCACATTTGCAAGCTGCACAAGCCTTCTGGGACCGATCGTATTCCCTGCAAACCTGAAAAAGATCGGTAATGAAGCATTTAACGGCTGTTCGCTGATCGAGGATGTCACTTTCAACGAGGGACTGGAAACCATCGGCAATTTGGCATTTTGCGGCTGCAATCTGCATGAGATCAATCTTCCCGATACCGTCAAGGAGGTCGGCGACCGCTGCTTTGAGGGCAATCTGCATGTGGAGAAGGTCAAGTTTTCTGCAAATATGGCCGTCATCCCCGACCGTTTCCTCGATTGCTATGCACAGGATGTTGCGGCCTATTCCGTAGGCAAGGGTTCGCATACCAATGTCGGACAGCACGGCATGCTCAAGGAACTCATCATCCCTGACAACATCAAGGAGATCGGCATTGATGCCTTCGACTGTGCGCTTGACCTTGAGACCCTCGACCTTGGCAAGGTGGAGTACATCGGTACAGGTGCGTTCAGCGTTCATGGTATGCTTCTCGATGAACTGGGTATGGAGCACGGCTCCCTGAAAACCGTTGTCATGTCCCCGTGCCTGAAGGAGATCGGCACAGTTCCGCCGCATTCTGTAGATTTTGAAGGCAGCGCCTATGCCGGTGTCTTTGACGGACAGGGCGATTTTGACGGACTTGTTCTTCCGGCAACACTGGAAAAGGTCGGCGCATACACATTTAACGGCTGTGCCGCCATCAAGGAATTCACTATGACAGAGAACCTGAAATCTGTCGGCAGCCATGCATTTGACGGCTGTACGAATCTGACAGCACTCACCTTTGCAGATTCGGCATCTACCAAATTTGAAGATGAAGTATTCAAAAACTGCAAGGCTCTGACTGAAATTGCCCTGCCGGCTTGGCTGGATACTGTTCCTGTAGGTATGTTCAGCGGGTGCAGAGAGCTCACCGAAGTGACACTCAGTGAAGGCGTTTCGCATCTTGGCGGTATGGCGTTTGCAGATACGGGTCTGACAAGCTTGACGCTCCCTGAAAGCTGTCTGTATGTGGATGATGCTGCATTCCAGAATGCACCTGTCTCAAGTGTGACATTCGGCAGTAAGACAGTTTCTATTGGCGCAAATGCTTTTGTAAGAGATACAAATGTTGACCTGATGGCATCGGTTATCATTCCTGAGAGTGTCAAGTCTATCGGCGAAAAGGCATTCGGCTATTATAAGGATACCGACAAGAATTATGAGGAGCTTTGTGCTGAGGCAGAGCGGCTGGAAACTGAATCCGGAGAACCAGTCGATGTTCAAAGCCTGATCCCGCCGACCATTGCAAATAACAATTTTATTCTCTACGGCGGCACAGCGGCAAAAAAATATGCCGAGCAGAACAATATGATTTACGGTGGTGCGAGCGGTGATACACAGGATATTGTTTATCCTGTCACTGCGGGCAGCGAGCAGAATATCAGCGCAGATGCTACAGAAGCAACCTTCCGTATTAACTGCGATTACGAAAAGTTCTCGGGCGTCGTTAAGGTTGACGGCAAGGAATTGAAGCGCGGCACGGATTATACCGACAAATCCGGCAGTACGGTCATCACATTGACCGAAAGCTATCTGAAAACACTTGCTCCCGGCAAGCATACAATGGAAGCGGTCTTTGAGGACGGCTATGCAAAGGCAGGATTTACAATTGAGGAAGCGGCTGTAACGGCTACAGAAACCACAACAACTACTTCCACTTCGGAAACAACGACAACGTCAACGGAAACTACTACTACCTCCGCAACAACAACTGATCCGACAACCTCAACAGAAGAGCCGACCGTCAGCGTATCTCCTTATGAGATGTCTAATTGGGCTAAAACTGATTATTTCAAAAAGACGGGTGTTGAGCCTTACGCATCTACCTATACGGAGAATGATGACGGTACACTGACAATTACTCTGCTTGACGAAGCAGGAAATGTTTTAGACAAGTACACGGTGCATCCGAATACGGGCATTGGCTTCAACAGCAGCGGTGAGACGGTCGATCTTCCTCAGACCGGAATCAATACTACAAGTCATCTCTTAATTATGATCGGTGCATTCTTGATGCTCGGATTTGGAATTATTGCAATACATCTTTCCGGCATTGGCAAGCGCAAAAGAGAAGATGAAACATAACTAAGGCTGAGAGCGTCGCTTTCCAAGTGGCGCTCTCACTTGTAATGAGGCGTTATGAAAAAGATAATATTACGAATACTCGGTATCATCATGATTATATGCGTAAACGCATCTGCATAGAGGACCGGAGCGTTGTCAAGGATCTCATCGATCTGGATCGTGCACTGAATGCCGCAGACATGGATCAGGACGGACTGATCACCATCTTCGATCTGCTGCTGGTTCTCAACAAACTTTACAGCGGCGCCTGAGCGTCATTCACGCGCAAAACAATCCCACATACAAAAACAGTGGGCAGCATCGTCACAGATACCGCCCGCTGTTCGATTTTTATGATTTAGATGCCCCCGGTATAGTCTTAAGAATAATCTATATTATTCTCTTTGAGAATGGATCTGAGTTCATCGATGTACTCGTACAGTCTTTGAATCTCGATCCAGTTACTGTGACAAAGACGGTCAGCCTGTTCCAGTTCGTGACGTGTAAGCATATAATCTTCCCATTTCGGACACTTGTGATCCTGACTGAAAGCACAATAATCTTCCATCATGGCTCGGCTCCTTCCTGAAGTCCGTGCCGTCTGCGCATGGATACTTCTCCGTCGATCATGACCGGATATGCTGTGTTGACAATCCTGTCAATGATTGCATCAGAAATTGGACTGTCATTATCGGGATCAGGATTGATACGGTCATACCAGCCTTCGGTATGGTATTGCGTACAGAAGATCATAGAGCGCTCAATACGGGCTTCGATGATCTCAAGCAGATTATAGCTTTCGTTCGGCGTCAGGCAGCGGATCAGCCATTCGTCGAGAATCAGCAGATCGACTTTCTTGTATGCCTTGATGACCTTTGCCAATTCGCCGTTTGCTTTTGCTACGCTCAGCTCATCCAAAAGTTCAGGCATACGGATGTATCGTACTGTCTTGAATTTGCGGCAGGCAGCATTGCCAAGCGCACAGGCAATATAGGTCTTGCCGTTTCCGGATGCGCCTTTGAGAATGATGTGCCGTCCCTCATCAACATACCGGCAGGTTGCAAAACGCAGCATTTTCCCTTTATCAAGATGCCTGTCTTCAATATATTCGATGCCCTCCATTGTAGCGGATGCATCGGAAAAGTGTGCGTTCCGGATATACCGGACGAGTTTATTATCCTGACGGCGATTCCACTCGCTGTCAACCAGCAACGCCAGTCTGTCCTCAAATCCAAGCTGATTGTAGCAGCCGGCATCTTCTGTCTGGCGTTCGAGCTCATCTGCAAATGCACTCATCTTCATGGTGCGAAGACGTTCGATCGTATTATTCAGCATTACCGCCACCGCCCTTCTTCCAATAGGCTGCACCGCGTGTAATGCCATACTTGCTGCCCGATTCCTTCTGTCCAACAGACTTATCCGGTTCATGACTGTTTTTCAGAAGTGTCGCAATTGTACGGATGGACGGCGAAGATGTAAACGCCAGCATCCGCTCACAAGCCGCTTCCAGCTTCTTTGTCCCGTAACGGTTAGCAAGCTTTCTCAGGCTCACACAAGCCTTGTACCCCTGTTCAGCAGCATTGCCGGAAGTCAGGAAATATTTGACGGCCTCTTCAGCAGACTTTCCGACCGTTTTTGCCCATTCTCTGAATTCATCAGCGTTGTAACTGAGATATTCACGATGACGGTCAGGCATATGCTCCGGCTTAACAACCGGCTGGGCACTGTACTTTTCAAGCCGTTTGTGAGAGGTCATACGGCTGCCCTTGAAATACACCTCAACAAGATCGCGTGTTAGTCTGATCTGTACCTGTTCGCCGATCAGGTCAAACGGTACAGAATACTTGTTGAGACCGTCGCTGATGAGATAATCATTGCCGACAGTCTGCTGCTTCCATACAGCCGGTTCATACGGGCGCTTCGGAAGCGGCAGCATGAATTCCTTTTCTTCCGCAAGATATGCCTCTCTGCGGCATCCGGGACGTTTCTGAAACGGCTTGGTGTTGATGAATTCCAGGCGTTCAGCAACCGCTTCCTTCACTTCTGAAATAGAGAAAAACCTGTGTTCACGCAGAGCCGCTGTGATCCATGTCGTAGAGAAACCGACTGACTTTTCAACAAGACCTTTATCCTGCGGCTTGCGCACACGAGCCGGTACAATCGCCGTCCCGTAATATTCTGCAAGCTCCTGGTAGCTTTGATTCAGCTGCGTTTCATAGCGCGTATTAGCGGTTACGCCGGTCTTGAGATTGTCCGGCACCAGAATCCGTGTCACACCGCCGAAGTATGCATAAGCATGGATGTGGCACATCAGCCAGTTCTCAATCTTCATGTCGGTGCACGCCTCAACATAGAGGTAGCTGCTGCAAGGCAGCGCAGCAACAAAGAGGTATGCTTTGTGCTCCTCACCAGTGATCGGATCAAAGTACGGGATCGTGCCGCCTGCCCAATCGACCTGCATGGTCTCGCCCGGTTTGTGCGTCACGCGCATCGTAGCCTTCGTAATACGAGCCCAGCGGCGGTACTTGTCGCCGAATTGCGTACTCATGTATGGCTTTTCACCGTTTGCGTAGGCAGTTTCACAGTACTCCTGCCAGAGCAGCGTGAGCGTGACACCCTTCTTGGACAGTTCGCGGTGGATGTACTCGTAGTTGATGACTGCATAGGGTATCCCTGCACCTTTTTTGTCGGGATGGAAGAGCTTTTCAAGCTCGGCGTTTGTGATGTCATCATCTAACGGCCATTCTATCCCGTGCTGTGCGGCAAGATCCAGGACATTCTTCACCGTGTGATGTGAATGACAGACACTTGCTGCGATCTGTCTCAGGCTATAGTACTGCTGACTAAGCCTGAGAATCTCTTTATAGTCTACCATGTGATAGACCTCCTTGATATGTAGTCACGTCATTGACGTGCCATACCAAGTATATCATAATTTGCCGGGCAGTGCCCGTGGGCAGTCTCCGGCAAGGGTGGGCAAAAACTCCGTGCAGCTGCGGCAGTGTGAGCGGCATACACAGGCAGTGACTACGTGCTGTCACCAGCAAGATGTGGCAAAATATAAATGCCCTTTGCCGCTGTGGCAGTGTGAGCGACATACACAGTTCTGATGCTTTTATAATAATATTTCATTTGCCGTGTAAAAAGGTATCTGCCCCACACATTGGACTGCGTGAGGCAGATTATTATTATGATGTGGGTTTATTTTATCTTACACTTACACATCATTTTTGACACAGAAAAGGAAAACGCGGAACATTTACACTTATTTCAATAGCATTATCTTCATGGAATATCTTTTTTATCGCCGTTCTGAATTGACAGTGACATATAATCAGCAATTTCCTGCCACTGAGCGTTAGTCTACAGTTTCTAGTCTGTCTATGCGAGAATATCTTCCAAAAGCTATCTTGCATTATTAATCTCCGCTGGAGTATCAAGAGACAGATGTCTCTATTCCTAAGTGACATCTATTTATGTATGCCGCTCACACTATTCTTATACTTCTCATATAGCTGGTGAACGAGAGGTGATTGAATTAATTTATATACATCAAGACCGTAACAGTAAAAACGCCACTATCGCATGTGATTTTCATATTTCCATTATATTTTTGGAGCGCATGGCTGATGCTCTTTAATCCGATGCCATGATTATTAGTCCCTTTTTTAGTGCTAAACGGGATACCTGCTTTTATTTTGATATTTCGTGTACATGTGTTTTGAACTGTAATAAACAATATTTTACGTTTAAAATCTATGCGAACTGATAACGATGGGTTTTCTTCTGAGGTGATTGCTTCGATCGCATTATCAAGCAGGTTTCCGAGAATTACGCTAATATCAAAAGAGTCAATTTGAAGGCCATCAGGAATACGGACATCCGCGGAGATTCTTGCTCCGTGTTTTTCCGCAACTGCAAGCTTGTAATTCAGAAAGCTGTCAATATCACCATTTCCAGAATGAACGTAATCCTTTGGACTCGCTACTTCTTGTGTCGAACGACTTATATACTCACTTAGTTCATCGTATTTATGTTCCTGCAGCAACATCTGCATTTTCTGTAAATGATTTTTCATATCATGCCGTAAA
>JAEEXH010000007.1 GCA_016291435.1 Oscillospiraceae bacterium | reverse complement strand
TCAAAATCCCCCCGCCCCCGCGGGGGCGGGGGGATTTTGCAACGGGGTCCGGGGGCCGCTGCCCCCGGCGGGAGTTTGAGGGCAGAGCCCTCATTATAAATCCGCCGGAGGCACTTCTCCACGGTAAACTCTGATTTGTCACGCGACAAGCGCAAGGCGGCCGCGGTGTTTTCCTGCGTAATAAATCATCAGCGCCAGTGCCACGAGGAGACACATCTCCGCAAGATACACGAGCGTTGCACCATACAGGACATGCTGTGCATCGAACGCCGCTGTCAGCGCGCCGCCGAAATACAGCAGCATGCGCATCCAGAGATGCTGCCGGTTCGCATTTACGACCCACGCCAGCGCCGCAGACGGAATCCCGAGCAGCGCAAAGATCGGGAATGTCCCGCTGCAAAGTGTGCCGAGACCCATGTGCTGCGCAAAGAAAGCCGCACAGAGCAGCCACGGCAGATGGAAGCACAGCACCAGCAGGGATGCGTGCATACCGCATTTCGCATGCAGGGAGATTGCCGTGCAGCAGAACGCCCAGAAGAGCATGCCGCCCGCGACCGTGCCGAACGCGGCAAGCGGCGCAAACGGGAAGCTGTGATGCGGGAATGCGCTGAAAATATGCATCGCAAGACTGGTGAGCCCGCTTGTGAATGCGGTGAGGAGAAAACCGCGCAAGAGTTTTTTATAGGTGTGTTTCATATGTATCGCTCCTTTCTGCACTCATGATAGCACAGAAAAAGCGCGCATGCAAGCGGTTTTATCACATCTTCAGCGAATCTTTCGCATTTCTTAATAAATCTGTATCCGAAAGGAGTTTCCGACTCATGCCGAAATCCGTGACCGCCTTGCAGGGCGCTGCGATTCTGCTCTGCTGCCGCCTGACCGCATTCTTCTGCTGCGGCGTACCCTATACCGCTGCCTATGCCGCAGGGATGGCAGCCGCCGTGCTCGTGCAGACATTGCTCGCGCTGCCGCTTGTGCTGCGGGAGGTGCAGATTCCCGCATGGGTCATGCTGCTTTCCCGCATCTATGCGTTTTTTGCAGGTGCGCTGCTGCTCTCCGATCTCGCGGAGCTGCTCGGGAGCCTGCACATGCCGCACCCGCTGCTGACGCTCGGCTTTCTGGCTTTCGCGCTCGTCTATACGCTTCGCCTGCCTGCCGCCGCGACTGCCCGCACGGCTGTTCTGCTCCTGCTGCTCGCCGCACTCGGCTTTCTCCTGCTCCCGATCACCGGCATCGGCACGGCAGAGCGCCTGCACCTATACATGCCGGAGCGCTTCGCAGGCGCATTTCTCCGGGAGCTGCGGACATCGCGGGAATTTGCGCTGCTGCCCCTCCTGCTGAGCCGGATTCCGCAGAAGGGGCATACGCGGCTGCGGACAGTGCTGATCCGTGCGGTCGGGCAGGGTGTCATCCTGCCGCTGACGGTGCTGCTCGGCACGATGCAGAACGGCAGGCTGACCGGCTGGCAGGGGAGCCCCTTCTTCCTGCTGCTCGCACGCACGCCGCTCTCCGATGCCTTTCGCACGGACGGCTTCTGGATGCTGCTGGCTGTCGGCTGCGGGCTGCTTGCGCTAACATGGTTCACGGGGCTGTCGCTGCCGGAGACAAACGCACGGAAAACCGCAGTCTTCGCGGCAGTTCCCGTGCTGGCGGCGGTCACGCTCTGCATCCGGCTCACAGGCTATGCAGGCGCGGGCATGGGGCTTGCGGCGGTGCTGCTTGTGCTCGCGTCGGCGCTCCTGGCGCTGCGCCTGCGTCATGTGACGGCGGCAGCAGCACAGAATTGATCATCTGCAAAGGAGGCTTCCCATGAAATCGCGTTTCATCGCTATTATATATAGTATCCTGCTTCTGCTGCCGCTCACTGCCTGCACGGATGTCCGCGAACGGGTCTCACCCGATGTGCTGGCGGTCGATCTGAAGAAAAACGGCGCGGCATCCTTTGCGGTACAGGTCTCGCAGGCGCCGGAGGAAACTGTCCGTGCGGAGGGCGATTCTCCACTGCTGGTCTGCACGGCGCTGCGTGCCGCCGCTGGGAAGGAGATCGACGCGGGGCATGTCTCGCTGCTGCTCCTGCGCGGGGATCCCGCCGCCCTGCTGCCCGATTACCTCGCGATGCAGGCGCTCATGCCGACCAGCGCCGTGCTGCTCTGCCGCGGGAATCCCTGCACGCTCTCAGCGGATTATCCCGATACCGCACAGCTCCGCGCCGCGGTTGACGCAGGGCTGCTCCCTGCCCGCACCGCCGATCTCATCCTCGGCGACCTGCAAAACGGCTCGGGCGTCTCTGCGCTGCCGATCTACACAGGCGGCCGTCTCACGCTGGCGCTCTGCGGCACGGCAGACGGCGCCTTCCCCACGCTCTCCGCCGACGCCTGCCGCGGGCTTGCGCTGCTCGGGGGACGCTGCAAGAAATTCTCCTTCCGTGCGGGAGATTCGGCAGTCACCGTGCAGCGCACAAAGCTCCGCATCACGGCGGCAGAGAATGCAGACGGCAGGCTTTTATTCACGCTCCGCGGCAGCGTCACCTGCAAGCCGGAGGGCATCCCTGCGGAGAGCTGGCTGACGGATGCGGAGACCGTGCTTCACCGGATGCTCACAGCCGCCTGCACGGAGCCGCTTCTGCTCGGCGGCGCCGATCTGCTGCTGCTGCGCGAAACGGCAGTACGGGACGGCATTGCCGGCGCGGCAGACTGCACGAATGCCGCATGGCGCGACCGCCTGACAGCAGCAGAATTTGCGGTCGAGACTGCGGCGGAAAGCGCTTCCCGCGCGGATATTGGATAAAATAGACAAATTTGCTGTTGCTAACCGCCGCGTAATTTTACACTGAAAAATCACAAATCCTTGAAAAAGATATTGACCTTTCCGCCGCAAAACGCTATACTATAAACATGCAAGATGTGCAGAAGAACATAACAGGAAGGAGTGTTCATATGGTATTTGAGAAGCTCAAGGAGATCATTCTCGATCAGCTCGATGTGGACGAGGATGAGATCACGATGGATGCAGACTTTGTCGATGACTTACAGGCAGATTCGCTGGACATCACGCTGCTGATGAAGACGATCTCCGAGGAATTCGACATTGCAGTCGAGGACGATGCGGTTGACAAGATCAGCACGGTCGGCGACGCTGTGGAATTCATCGAAGGCTATATCAACGAATAAGCGGAAGCATCTGGCACGAGCCATTATCCCGGCTCCCGCAATGATGAAAGCACGCCCCCGGTACTGCAACAGTACCGGGGGCATTTTCATGCTCAGATTCAATCGGCATTGCTTTCATTCCCGCTGAGGTGCCGGTCGCCCACGGTGAAGGTGTCGATCTCCGTGACGCCGTCGGAAAGATAGACCGGATACACCTCCGGCGGAAGCAGACCCGCGTCCTGCCGCTCCGTGATGCGCACAGCCTCTGCCGGTGTCTGCGGCTCATATCCGATGAAGTCACTTTTTCGGATATAGCCCTTCTTGCCGTTGTCGCCGATGACCGCAACCAGATCCGGCAGATCCTCTGTATACATTACCCACAGTCCGTCGCCGTAGGTCTGCCCGCTTTCGTTTACAGAATAATCTGTATCACTGTGCGGAACCGGGCTGCCGTTTTCGTCCGCGAGTGCCGGCTGATCCGGCTCCGTGCGGGTATACATCACACCCAGAAGCTCCACAGCCGAAACATCCGTCACATCGGTGAAGCCGATATAGGTGTCCGGCTTGTTCGCCTTGTATTTCACGCCGTCGATCTTCTCAACGAAGCGCAGCGCGCTGTAATCAAAGAAATCATTCTCGCTGGAGAAGCTGCTGCCGCCGTGCAGGGCACAGGTCTCTGCAACGCTGCCGTCATTCCGATAGATTTTCAGCGAGAAATCGGAGTCTCTTGCGCCGGTGCCCTCCAGAATGTTCTCCTTCGAGAACAGCTCATAGCCGGAGAGCGTCACAGTCTTGCCGTTCTCTCCGCGAAGCTGCACGGTCGGGACATTCTGAATGAGCGGGATTTCAATTTCAAGCCCATCCGTCAGGTCATTGAAATACGGCACTTCACTGCCGATGAATTCCGGCGCTTCATAGATATCCTCAACCTGCCCGCCGGATTTCTTGAATTCCTTCACTTCCTCCTTGCTCGGGAAGTTTGTCTCCTCCTTCTCATAATACATCGTATAGGTATCGCTGTGCGGTGCATCGGGGATATTCAGCATGATCGTCTCCAGACATTCATTGCCGAACGCCTGATAGTTTTTCATCGCCTCGTACGCCTGCGGAAGGCCTTCTGCGTCTGCCCTGACCGCATCCCGATAGAGCTGATAGTCCCAGTCTATCTTCTGCTCCGGATCAACGGTCGCATAGGTGATGAGCACCATTGCGCTTTTGCCGTCGCAGAGCACACCCTCCAGCGTCGCATTCACGGTGCCGTTTGTGAAGGTGACGGGATCGGGGACCTCCAGATCCTCAAGCCGCGCCGCGCCGAGCACGCCGAAGCGCTTTTCCATGAGCTGCTTGTTATAGCGCATATAGCCGCCGACGCCGCCTGCCAGCACGGTCAGCGAGAGCGCTGCCGCGATCAGTGCGCCGATGAGCTTTGTGCGCTTTCTGTGCCGGATAACCGGCTGCGCGGGCTGCTTTGCCGCGGCGATGCCCGCCTTTTCGAGTGCGCGGGCAGTGATGCGGCTGTATTGCTCTTCTGTGAGCTGCTCCGTCTCCGCGATATGGGTGAGCGCTGCGTCTGCCGCCGAGAGCGCCGATGCGTGCAGATCTTCAAAACGCTTTGTCATAGGAATCCCTCCTTTATGATAGGACTTCGCGCAGCTTTTTGAGCGCACGCGAAAGCCGCTGATCCACGGTGTTCGGCTTCATGCCGAGCGCCGCGCCGATCTCCTTCGATGTCTGCCCGAAGTAATACCGCCGCAGAATGATCTCGCTGTCAGGCTCCCCGAGCGAGCGCACGGTCTCCATGAGGGCGACCTGTTCATCGGGCGGGGTGCTGCTCTGCGGCTCTGCGAGCAATGCGTCGATGTTGTCTGTGACCGGCTGCCGGGTGAGTGCATAGAAGCGGTTGATGCTGTGCCGCTTTGCCATCACGGCGAGCAGTGCGCGGAGATTTGCGCCCGCGGTGTCATGCGTCTGCATCCACTGATAGAGCATCACAAACACATCGCTGACGGTCTCCTCGATGTCCTCTGCCGTGCCGGTGCCGCGGAGCTGATTTGCCGCAATGGTATACACATAGCCGCCGTATTGCTTCACGACCGCCGCGAAGCCTTTTTCCGGCGTCTCGCGGAGCATGGCGATGAGTTCACTGTCCTGCATAGGTGTCACCTCATTTCATAGGCTGTTTGAAAAGCGCTTTCATAATATACAGTCAGGCGGGAGGGGGATTTTCTGACAGGGGATTGACATTTTTCAGCAGAAAGAAAAGCAGCACTGCCGGGAATGACAGTGCTGCTGCTTTTACATATCTGAAAACGCGCGTAATTCCGCATTCATTTCTTCAGCGCCCGCTCCTCGCAATACTCACAGAGCGTGTGACCGCCCTCCTGCACAAAACGCGGCGGGAGATAGTGCTCCTGCGCCAGAATACACTTCGGGTTGACGCACTGCCGCTCGGCATTCGCCTCGCCGTGCAGCACAGGCAGATGATTCTCGCTTTCGAGCAGCTTCAGGATCAGCGCCATGCGGACATACATGCCGTACTGCGCCTGCTTGAAATAGAGTGCACGGGGGTCTTCATCGACCGGCACCGCGATTTCATCGACACGCGGCAGCGGATGCAGCACCGCGAGATCGGGCTTTGCATGCGCCATCTTCTCCGGCGTGAGACAGTAAATATCCTTCTGCGCGAGATAATCCGCCTGCGATGCAAAGCGCTCCCGCTGAATGCGCGTCATATAGAGCACATCGAGCTCGCCGATTGCCGCATCGAGCGAGGTCTCCTCGCGGTATTCACAGCCCGAATCGCGCAGCAGCTTGCGGATATACTCCGGCGCACGCAGCTCAGGCGTCGAGATCAGCACAAATTTGTTGCCCGCATAGCAGGAGAGTGCCTTGCAGAGCGAATGCACGGTTCTGCCGTAGAGCAGGTCGCCGCAGAGACCCACGGTGAGATGTTCAAGGCGTCCCTTCTCCATTTTCAGCGTCAGCAGATCGGTGAGCGTCTGTGTCGGGTGGAGATGCCCGCCGTCGCCCGCATTGACAACGCAGCAGTCTGCGGTCATTGCCGCCGCCTTCGCGCTGCCCGCCAGCGGGTGCCGGATGATCAGAATATCCGAATAGGAGCTGACGACCTTTGTCGTGTCCTTGAGATTCTCGCCCTTTGAGACAGAGGAGCTCATCGGGTTATCAAAGCCGATGATGCTGCCGCCGAGCCGGATCATCGCAGACTGAAAGCTCATCTGCGTGCGGGTCGAGGGCTCATAGAAGAGCGTCGCCATGATCTTTCCGGCGCACGCCTGCACATAGCGCTGCGGGTGATGATAGATCGTTGCACCGAGATTGATGACCTTGTTCCACCACTCCACGGGGTAGTCGTTCAGGTCGATCAGGTGGGAATAGTTCGGTTCGCTCATATTTTACCTCCGAATTGAGTCTGTTTGCCGGGAGCTTGATTCGGTCTCAGTGTCCTCCGGCGGAACGGCATGCGCCCAGATCCACGCAAACTGCTGCTCATAATAAGCAAAATTGGCAGCATCCGCCCGGGTGAGATTCACACGCCGCAGCCCGTACTCAGTTTCGCCGTAGCCGTAATACACCACGCGGATCGTATCTTTCGCAGGATCCTTGTGCCGCACAATCAGAATTGAGCACAGCATAGAAAGGCGGAACACTCTGCCTTTGAACTGTGCAGGAGCAGATTCTGCCCACTCCAGCATATCCTCGTAGGAGCAGCGCAGCATCCTTCTCCGCTGCCGCTCCGTGCCGCCCTCCAGCCGGTAGCGGAATGCTTCCTCTGCTGCCGGGCAATCCGGATCGCAGATCACAAAGCGGAAGTTGCAGCCGTTCCGGATCAGCTGCTCCGTCATTCTCCGCTGCACGCTGAGCAGGGTCTGCCCGGAAAAGGACACGGAATCCACGGCGATCACATCGCCGCACAGCCGATCCTCCAGCGGAAACGCCCGCTCCGCCTCGCTTTTTGACATAAGAACCGTCTGCACCGTATGCTTCCGGTAGAGCTCCGCCGCACGCGGCAGCTCTGTCATCATGCCGAGCAGGGCAAAATGAAAGGCATCGTCGAACTGCTGCACAAAGAGCGACTGCAATCGCGGGAGCTGCACAAGATCTTCCCCGCAGTCCGCAAGGTTTTCCGGGAACTGAAACCGCGCTCCGCAGATCGGAATGATGCGTTTCCGCGCTGCGATTGCATGATTGATCTCATTCAGAAACACCGGATGCGACCGCAGATCATCAAAGCTGCCTGCTGTCAGAATCAGCAGAACATACGCTGCGCTGTCGAGTGCCTGCACAATTTCGTCATCGAAGAAGCCGGTGTGACGGCTCAGCTCCGCCTTATCCCAGAAGACAGTGATGCCGTCAGCCGTGAGCATTTCCCGAATCTGATGTGCCAGCAGGGAGCCGACATCGCGCCGGTAGCTGATAAACACATCCATTGGAATCCTCCTTTCGGCGGTACCCTGTGTGCTCTGCTGCGGATACCGCATCAAACGGTATTCCGCACCCCGCACGCTGCATCTTCCTCAAAATACACCTTATACCACACAAGGAACATATAGACCGTCCAGATCTTGCGGGAGTTGTCCGCCTTGCCGTTTTTGTGATCGTCAAGCAGTTTCACCAGCGATTCCGTATGGAAGAACTGCTCCGCAGTCTCCCCGGTGAAGGCAGCCTTGACGGTCGCATAGCAGTCATCCTGTTTCAGCCAGACGCGGATCGGCACGGGGAAGCCGAGCTTCTTCTTTGCCGAGGTCTCCGCGGTGTCCTTCGGTGTGTCGCGCTTTGCCGCAAGGCGCATCGCATATTTCGTCACATAGGGCGTGTCATCGTCCGTCTTCGTGACCCGCGTCACGCGGAAGCGGTCGGGGATCTGCTCCGCCAGCGCCATGACCTCCTTATCGAGGAAGGGCACGCGCAGCTCAAGCGAATTCGCCATGCTCATCTTATCCGCTTTCAGCAGAATATCGCCCGCCATCCAGAGATGCAGATCGAGATACTGCATTTTCGTCACAGGGTCGCAGCCCTGCACCTGATCATAAAACGGCTTCGTGACAGCGGTGGGGTCGGGCGCGTTTGTTGTGATTTTCAGGAGTGCCTTGCGTTCCTCCGGCGTGAACATATACGCATTGCCGATGAACCACTCCTCAAGCGTCTTGCCCTTGCGCACAAGGAAATTGACGCCTCTGCGGGCACCGAGCGCACCTGCCGCCTTGCCGACCGCACGGCGCACGCCCATCGGCACCTTGTCATACCATGTTGCGTTCGGCTCGCTGTATACATTGTAGCCGCCGAAAATTTCGTCTGCGCCCTCGCCCGAGAGCACAACCTTGACCTGCTCTGCTGCAAGTTTGCACACAAAGTAGAGCGCGATGCAGGAAGGGTCTGCGAGCGGCTCATCCATGTGATACTGGATCATCGGGAGCGCGCCCCAGTATTCCTCCTGCGTGATGACATGGCTGAAATTCTCCTTGCCGATCGCACGGGAGAAGCGCTTTGCGTAGCCGATCTCGTTGTATTTTTCATCGGTGCCGAAGCCGACCGTGAAGGTCTTGTCAACATTCGCAGCAGCGGCGACATAGCTCGAATCGACGCCGGAGGAAAGGAAGCTGCCGACCTCGACGTCTGCGATCTTGTGCGCACGGACGGAATCCTTGAAGGTCTCGGAGATGGACTTCACCCAGTCGCCGAGCAACGGGTGCTCGTCAGGCCGGAATTTCACATCCCAGTAGCGCTCAACGGTGAGCTTGCCGTCCTCATAGATGAAATAATGCGCGGGCAGGAGCTTTTTCACGCCCTTGAAGAATGTCTCCTCCGTCGGGGAATACTGGAACGTGAGATACTGCTCCAGCACATCGGTGTTGAGCTCCTTTTTGAAATGCGGATGCGGGAGAAATGCCTTGATCTCGCTGCCGAACATGAATGTGCCGTTCATCTCCGCATAATACATCGGCTTGATGCCGAAGAAATCGCGTGCACCGAAAAGGCGCTTCCGGTTTACATCCCAGATGACGAACGAGAACATGCCGCGCAGCCTGTTCAGAAGCCCGGTGCCGTATTCCGCGTAGCCGTGGATCAGCACCTCCGAATCGGTCTCTGTGCGGAAGCGGTACCCCTTTGTACGCAGCTCCCCGCGCAGCTCCTTATAGTTATAAATCTCGCCGTTGAAGATCAATACGAGTGATCTGTCTTCATTGAAAATGGGCTGATTGCCCGATTCCGTGATGTCGATGATAGAAAGCCGGCGGTGTCCGAGTGCGATCTCCCCATTGAGATACTTGCCGCCGGCATCCGGTCCGCGGTGACGAATACGCTCCATCATTTCCTCAAGGACAGAGTCTGCGTTGTCAATGCGGTTGGTAAAGCCGATAATGCCACACATAGATTTGCCTCCTGTGCTGTGCCGGATGGGATTTGAGACGCGGCACATGTTTATTATACTACTTTTCGCACAGGATTGCAAGCACTCCCCGCAAAAAAAGCGCACACCGCGTCATTTCTGACACGGTGTGCACTTCGGGTTTATGAACGGCGATCAGCCTGTGATCGGCATATCGCTCTCGGAATAGAAGCCTGCCATCAGCTTCAGTGCAATGGTCATATCGCCGTTGTCGATGCCGCTGTTGGCATTCAAGTTGCAGTTCGAGACGCCGTCCACGGAGAGCGTCGCGCCTTCCACGCCGGCAGAAGCCTTTGCGAGCAGCACGAGATCGCTCATCTCGAAGGTACCGCTGCAGTCTGCATCACCCCAGACGATCACCTTCTGCGGCTCTGTCGAAGTGGTGGTAGTGGTTGTGGTCGTAGTGGTGGTCGTGGTGGTCGTGGTGGTCGTGGTCGTAGTTGTAGTAGTGGTGGTCTCGGAAGGTGTTGTGACGATATCGCCCTGGTCATCGAGCACGACCGGCTGATCGAACATCAGGGTGACAGAGTCGATCGCGTAGTCGGAGCAGTTGTTATCCCACCAGCTGTTGAGCTTGAGGTAATCATAGGAGAGGTGATAGCCGCTGCCGTCGGTGCCGATGTCATTTTCGCCGTCGCTCATGACCTCGGTGTCGAGCATGAAGGCATAGCTCTCTGCGTTGTAGCCGTAGCTGATCTGCTTGACGAGCCAGTGATAATCCTCTTCCTTGCCGGTCTCCTCCTCGGTGTAGTAGCCGTTGAACTGCACGGCGACGCCGAAGCAGGAATCCGCGCCGGTAGAGGTGCCGTGACCCTTGATATTGAAGCCGGTGATCTGCGCAAGACCCTTGAAGGGCTTGAGATCGAAGAGATACTCAAAGGAGCCGTCCTCCGCCTGATACTTGGAAGCATCGAAGGTGTAGGTCGTGGTGGTGTTGGTTGCGGTGCCGGTCATGTTCTTGAACATGGTCTCGACCGCGCTGTCGTTCCACTTCATATTCTTGCGGCTGAAATACTGCATGTCGCCGCAGTCGGAGCTGTCCCAGAGCACCGGGCAGATGCCGTCGTAGCCGAGCGATGCGGAGAAGAGCGTCTGGAGCCAGTCGCGGATGTCTTCCTTGTTCTTGCCCTCATTCGTCAGAACGCCGCACTCACCGATGATGACCGGCGTGCCGTTTGCAGAGAACTTCTGATAGAGCGTGTTGATGTCGTTCTTCATCTCCTGCACGTCAGCGGCAGTGCCCCAAGTGGTTGCAGGGGTGCACCATGTGACATTCGCCTCTGCGATGGAGAATGCGGGCGGTGCATAGTAGTGGATCTCGACTGCGGTCATATTTGCGCTGTCTGTCGGCATCTGGAAGCCGCTGTTCAGTGCTGCGTCGAGGTTCGTGTTGTTTGCCGGGATGATGAGCAGGCGGTTTGCGTTGTTGCCGCCGGTCGCACGGACTGCCTTGACGAAGGTGTTGGCGAAGGTCAGCTCATTTGCATAGGAGAGGCTGATCTCGTTCCAGCCCGCGAATGCGAGATGGTTGTCATACGCCTTGAAGTAGTTTGCGATCTGTGCCCAGAGGCTCTCGAACTTGCTCATCTGGGAAGTGCCCTGCCAGAGCCATGCGCCGTTGATGGTCGCATTCGTTGCGCCGGCGGTCGCGCTGTTGCCGTTTGCGGCGGAAGCGCCGTCATGGTGCACATTGATGATCGCGTACATGCCCTGGTCGATGCAGTAATCCACGACCGCCTTGATGCGTGCGAGATAGTCCTCATCGACCTTGCCGGAGCTGTCCATGTTCTCGAACCAGGTGACCGGGATACGGACGGTGTTGAAGCCGGCGTTCTTGATCGCGGCGATCATCGCCTTGGTGGTGGTGGGGTTGCCCCAGCCGACCTCGGTATCCACATAGGGATCATTCGAGACCCAGGACTTGACAGGTGCGCTGTCGAAGGTGTTGCCGAGGTTCCAGCCCATGCCCATCTGCTCCACGAGCGCGACGGCATCGGAGGCTGCCTGCACGGAATCATCTGCTGTGGTGAAGGTCGCTGCGCCGAACGCCATCGAGAGGGCGAGCACGCCGGAGACCATCTGCTTGAACAGTTTCATAAAAAGCATCTCCTTTCGGTATTTCACGGGTTTGCTGACACCCTCAATTTACCATATCTCCGCCGAAAAGTCAAGCAATTTGAGACGGTGAGAGCAATTTTATCCATACAAATTTCGCGCCGCATTTTTGTTGCATTTGCATTATTTTTTGAGATATGCCATTATCTTTAACTTATATTTTGTAGCAATATCGTTATAGTTTTCTGAAGCACTCTCTAATCCTGCGCAAGCAGGATCCAGACATCAGGAGCCCTGCGCGTCATTGCTTTCCTTTCGACCGGATCATCAGCGCGGCGCACTGGAGCAATATTGTTTCATGCGAGAATGTGCCGTGCAGGGGGATAATATGACAATCGCACATAAACTCGCGATTTTCGCACATACTGAATTCAGACGATTTTGCACCGAAAGGAGTTCAATCTCATGCACACACGCAAGATTTTCGCAAAAGGCGCGACCCTCCCCGGGAAGCAGGAATACAGCCGGATGGTGCGGGCAGTCTCGCGGAAAACAAATGTCGCCGCGACAACGGCAAAGGCGTTTCTGATCGGCGGGAGCATCTGCCTGATCGGGGAGATCCTGCGGCAGATGCTGCTCCGCGTTCTCGGCGATGAAACCGCCGCGGGCACATGGGTCTCTGTGATCCTTGTCTTCTGCTCGGCGCTCCTCACGGGGCTCGGGCTCTATGAAAAGATCGCGAAGCACGGCGGCGCAGGCACGCTCGTCCCGATCACCGGCTTTGCAAACGCGGTCTCCTCGGCAGCGGTCGAAGCACAGACAGAGGGGCTGATCCTCGGTGTCGGCGCAAAGATCTTCACGATCGCAGGACCCGTGCTGCTCTACGGCACCGCTGCCGCTGCGGTCTACGGCGTGATCCTCTGGCTCGCAGGGTAAACCGGCTGCTGAATTCTTTATGAAATTTCACGTTTGCTAGTGACAAACCGCAAAAAATATGCTATAATACTATCATAAGCAAAAAAGCGCGCAGATGCGCAGCGAAGCATGTCAATAAAGTATCGCCCCGCGATGATTTTGAATGGGGGCTCCGTCCCCAAACCCCTGCCGGGGTCAGCGGACCCCGGACCCCGCTGTATGTAAAATGCAAATATGTCCGCGCACTATCCGTGAACAGGGCTGCAAAGGCAGCTCACTTGCACAGCAGGCACTGCTCTTCCGGCGGGGACACAGCATCGCCCCATGATAAATTCATCGGAGATATATCTTTATCGGCAGACGAAAGCGCGCAGATGCGCAATGCAGCAGCATGTATTCAAAAAGAAAGGATGATCGTATTATGGCAGCGAAAAAGAAAGCCGCCTCGCCGGTCGCGCCGCTCCTGCTGATCCTTGTCAGCCTGGCGCTCCTCGCGGTCGGTGCCTGGCTCCTGCTGTCGCATTTTGATGTGTTCAGCAGCAAAGACAGCAACAAGCAGCATGAATTCACGATGCAGGTCGGCGAGCAGAAGACCCTTGAGGTGCCCTTCAAAAACGCCTACACCTGCACCAGCTCCGAAAACGGTGTTGTCTCCTATGACGCCGACTCGAAGCTGCTGACCGCCAACACCGCAGGCAAGGCAACGCTCGTCGCAAAGGACGATGTGACCGGGGACAGCGAGCTCTATCTCGTCACCGTCGTCGGCACCGGCAGCGCGCCCGCCGCACAGACCACCACCACGGAGGCGACCACTACGGAAATTGCAGGCACAACCGATACCACGCTCCCGCCCGGCACTGTCACGGGCATCACGCTCAGCTACTACCGCGCAGAGGTCAAGGCAGGCGAGCTTTACCCCTATGCAATGGTCGAGATGCAGCCGAAGGATGCAACCGACAAGTCTGAGCTCTGGACCTCCTCCGATACCGCCGTCGCGACCGTTGACAAGAACGGCAACATCACCGGCGTCGCGGAGGGCGAAGCCGTTATCCGCGTGACCTCCGCGAACAATCCGCGTGTCTTTGCGGATATCAACGTCAAAGTGCTCCCCGCGGAAACCACGACCGGTGAAAGCACCACTGACGGCACTGCGGCATCCACCGATGCAAACGGCGCAGTCTCTACGGATGCAGGCGCCGTCTCCACAGAGGCTTCCTCCTCCGCAGCAGCCGGCACCACCGCAGCCGGCACCGCCTCTGCCGGAAACAGCAGTGCCGGCGTCACCTCCAAGGGCTTCCCGATTGAGGTCAAAAACGGCATCACCTATGTGGACGGCGTGATGATCGCGAACAAGACCTATTCGCTCCCTTCGACCTATAACCCGGGGCTGGATCCCACCATGCAGGCCGCCTTCAATGAGATGCAGGCAGCGGCGTCACGCGACGGACGCTCCATCGCGATCGTATCCGGCTTCCGCAGCTATGATACTCAGGCAGGGCTTTACAGTAACTACTGCAAAAGTGACGGGCAGGCAGCAGCAGACCGCTATTCCGCGCGTGCGGGTCACTCCGAGCATCAGACCGGTCTCGCCGCAGACATCAACAATGCAAGCGACGCCTTCACGAACACGCCCGAAGCGAAGTGGCTCGCGGAAAACTGCTGGAAATACGGCTTTATCCTGCGTTACCCGAAGGGCAAGGAGAGCGTCACCGGCTATATGTATGAGTCGTGGCATGTGCGCTATCTCGGCAAGGATCTCGCGAAGAAGGTCTATGACAGCGGGCTGACGCTGGAGGAATATTTCGGCATTACATCGCAGTATGCGAACTGAGCGCGGCAATATAGTATCGCTGACGCGATGATTTATAATGAGGGCTCTGCCCTCAAACTCCCGCCGGGGTCAGCGGACCCCGGACCCCGTTATTATGGAATGGAGATAATCGAAGAGATACTCTCAAAAGCTGCGAGCACTCTCTGTCAGTTGCCCGGACAGCAAAATGCCTGAACGGGGTCAGCGAACCCCGGACACCGTTATTAAGCCATCCGCGGTACATCCTTTTCGACAAACTGAAATCCCCCGGTACGGTGAGACGGATACCCATATAGAAGTTTTGCCCCGAAGCACTTTGAAATGCTTCGGGGCATTGTTTTTTGTATGGCTGATAAGATAAATTAGAATTTAACGTCTGATAGTTATATACTCCGAGGATTTGACAAACCCTAATTTTTCGGCTATTTTTTGTGATGCAGTATTATTTGCATCACATGACCAGATAGGGCGTTTGCGCTGTTCAAAACAATACTGTATCATTTTTTCTGCCACTGCAAACCCCAGTCCCATGTGGCGATGATCTGAAACCGTTTCTATCCCGATGTCAAGTTCATCATTGCTCACAGCAGCCGAGAACGCCCATGACACAGTTTTTTCCTTATACATGACACAATATCCCATTCCATGATTCAGGAATTCAGAAGCATCTCTCCAAGAAAAACGAGGTGTAATTCGTCCCGGTATGTTATCAAACAATTTCTGATTGAATTGACATATCTGATAATCAGGGGGTATTTCACTCCTTGAACCGGTATTTTCTAACGGATATTCAAAATTATACCGTTTTCCCAACACAATATCCTGCTTATTTTGGAAGAATGCTATCACCTTTGGGTTTGCTGAAAACAGTATAAAACGTCTTGACAAACTGCTATCCGCACTTACAAACATATTATAGATTGTTTCGAGAAAGCAGTCATCACAAGCGCCGTAGAGGAAAGCAAATCCACAATAGTGCCAAAGTAAGATGGAGTCACGCTCTTTATAAATATCTCCATACTGATTCATTTCAGCGATTGACAGCGGATAAACTGTTCCGCACGGCGTTTTTTCTATTTGTTGTATGATACTTTTGTATGATGTTTGATTCAGCTTTAGCATTTTGCTCCCTCAATAAATTTCGATTTATGTTTGTTACAATTATAGCATAACATTGCTGCATTGTCAATAAAAACGCCATAGTACTTCTGACTGTAAATCAGAAATACTATGGCTTAAAACTTCTATATGAGTATCTTTCTTATGTACCGTGGGATTGTTCTTTGCAATCAGATCTGTGCGGAGTAGTTCGGTGCTTCCTTCGTGATGTAAATATCGTGCGGATGGCTCTCCTTCAGACCCGCGCCGGTGATGCGCACAAACTTTGCGCGCTCATGCAGCGTCGGAATGTCGATGCAGCCGCAGTAGCCCATGCCCGAGCGGATACCGCCGCAGAGCTGGAAGACCGTGTCGGCAACATACCCCTTGTAAGGCACTCTGCCCTCGACGCCTTCCGGCACGAGCTTCTTTGCGCCCTCCTGGAAGTATCTGTCCTTCGAGCCGCACTCCATGGCGCCCAGCGAGCCCATGCCGCGGTAGACCTTGAACTGTCTGCCCTGATAGATCTCCGTTGCGCCCGGAGCCTCGTCGCAGCCTGCAAAGAGGGAGCCGAGCATGACGCAGTTTGCGCCCGCTGCCAGCGCCTTGACGATGTCGCCGGAATACTTGATGCCGCCGTCTGCGATGACGGGGATACCCCGCTTTTCTGCGACGCATGCCGCATCATAGACTGCGGTGATCTGCGGAACGCCGATACCTGCGACAACACGGGTTGTGCAGATGGAGCCCGGACCGATGCCGACCTTGATCGCGTCTGCGCCGGCGTCGATCAGTGCCTGTGCGCCCTCAGCCGTTGCGATGTTGCCCGCGATGACAGGCGTGCCCGGGAATGCTTCCTTGACCTGCTTCAGCGTGCGGATGATGTTTGCGCTGTGACCGTGCGCACTGTCGAGCACGAGCACATCCGCCTTTGCGTCGATCAGCGCACCTGCGCGGTCGAGCACATCCGCCGTTACGCCGATTGCAGCGCCGCAGAGCAGTCTGCCGCCGGAATCGCGTGCGGAGTTCGGATACTTCACCGACTTCTCGATGTCCTTGATGGTGATGAGACCGCGGAGGATGCCGTTCTCATCGACGAGCGGCAGCTTCTCGATCTTGTGGGAGCGCAGGATCTCCTGTGCCTCTGCAAGCGTGGTGCCGACCGGCGCCGTGACGAGATGATCCTTCGTCATGACCTCGCTGATGCGAATATTGAAATCCGTCAGGAAGCGCATGTCGCGGTTGGTGATGATGCCGACGAGATGCCCCGCCTTATCGACGATCGGGACGCCGGAGATCTTGTATTTGCCCATGAGCTCATTTGCATCGTAGACAAAGCGATCCTCTGTCAGCGAGAAGGGGTTGACGATGACGCCGTTCTCGGAACGCTTCACCTTGTCCACCTCATCGCACTGCTGCTCGATGGTCATGTTCTTGTGGATGATACCGATGCCGCCCTCACGCGCAATCGCAATCGCCATCTTCGACTCTGTGACCGTATCCATCGCAGAGGTCATGATCGGCGTGTTGAGGCAGACATCGCCTGCCAGTCTGGTGCCGAGCTTGATCTGGTTCGGCGTCACATCCGATTCGCCGGGGATCAGCAGCACATCGTCGAAGGTCAAGCCTTCCTTTGCAAATTTTCCTGCGTTCTCAATCATTTTCTCTAACTCCTTTTCCGTCCGTTTCAGCCTTCCAACACTTATTTCCACATGGCTTGCCCAGAGCGGGATACCATATAAAAACCGTTACTTTTCGAGCAGACGGCACAGCGCCTGCAAATCCTCTCTGTCGTAAAACTCCAGTGTCAGTGTGCCTTTTTTCCTGCCGCCCTGCACCTTGACCTTGCGGCCGAGCAGATTGCCGAGCGAGATCTCCGTCTCCTCAAAATAGATCTGATCTGCCGTTTTCTGCTTCGGTGCGGGTGCCTCTGCACCCTGCCGCTGTGCGATCTGTTCGATCTCGCGCACGGTGATCTTATCCTCCGCAGCGCGCTGTGCGCACTGGATCAGCAGCTCCTCATCGCGGATCGCGGCGAGTGCCTTTGCGTGACCGACGGTGATCCTGCCCTTCTCAAGCAGATCCTGCACCGCAGCGGGGAGATTTAAGAGCCGCAGCGCATTTGCAACAGCGGGTCTCGAACGCCCGACTGTCCGTGCGACCTCCTCCTGCGTCATCGAAAACTGCTGCATCAGCGTCTGATAGCCGAGCGCTTCTTCGATGGGGTTCAGGTTCTCGCGCTGCAAATTCTCGATCAGTGCGATCTGGCTCGCTTCGCTGTCGGAGAGATCGCGGATGATGACCGGCACCTCCGAGAGCCCGATGCGCTTTGCGGCACGCCATCTGCGCTCGCCCGCAACGATCTGGTAGCGCTGATCCCCGACGGGTCTGACCACGATCGGCTGAACCATGCCGTGCGTCTGGATCGACTCCGCAAGCTCTGTCAGCGCATCGTCATCGAAGCGCTTGCGCGGCTGACTGCGGTTCGGCTCGATCTCCGTGAGCCGGAGCGTCTGCACGCCGGTCTGCATATCGACGGAATTATCCTCAAACAGCGAGTCAAAACCTCTGCCGCCGAGCCCGCCCTTTGCCTTTGCCATAACTGGTGCGCTCCTTTCTGATATATCTGTTTCCGCCTTATTTTCTCTTGCTGAAAATAGAATGCCGCGGCTTCCGGTCGGGAACAAGCGGCTCTCCGAGCATCTCATGTGCCAGCATCTCATAGGCCTCCGCGCCCTTCGAGCTGCGGTCGTAATAAAAAACGGGCTTGCCGTAGCTCGGCGCCTCCGAAAGACGCACATTGCGCGGAATCTTCGTCTCGAACACCTGATCCGGGAAGTGCTTCTGCACCTCCTCGACCACTTGCAGCGAGAGATTCAGGCGCGGGTCAAACATCGTAAAGAGGATGCCCTCGAGATGCAGCCCCGCGTTGTATTTCGTGCGCACGATGCGGATGGTCTCATTGAGCTGCGCGAGACCCTCCAGCGCAAGGTATTCTGCCTGCATCGGGATCATCACGGTATCCGCTGCGACAAGGCAGTTCAGCGTGATGAGGCTGAGCGACGGCGGGCAGTCAAGAAAGATGTAGTCATAGGATGTGCGGCAGGTCATGAGCGCTGCCTTCACGCGCTGGAGGCGGTTGTCGAGCTCCACAAGATCGAGCTCCGCGCCCGCGAGCGCCGAAACTGCCGGCACAAGGCTGACATTTTCAAATTCCGTTTCGATGATGGCATCCTGGATGCGGGCATTGCCGGTCAGGACATCATAGCAGGAGCATTCCAGCTTTTTTTTCACGATGCCGAGCCCTGTGGTGGTGTTGCCCTGAGAATCCGTATCGACACACAGCACTTTCTTGCCGCGCATGCCGAGATATGCCGCAAGGCTGACGACTGTCGTCGATTTGCCGACGCCGCCCTTCTGGTTCGCAACAGCGATGATTTTACCCATACTGTCTGCGCCTCCGTTTCTTTTCTGCTTCGGCGGCGACGTTTCGCCGCGCATTCTTTGTATTACCTTATATTATAGCATATCCGCATGAAATTGTAAAGGGGTAACAGGTTATATTCCGCCGCATGGCAGGGAATTCCGAGCGGAGAAAAAACAGCCCGAATCTCTGTGGAAATTCGGGCGTTCTATACAAGTACGGGTCTCTGCGGGCAAAACGGAAGATCAGCTCTGCGCTTCGCTGTGCATCACGAACCAGAAGGTTGAGCCCTCGCCGACCTTGCTGTCCACACCGAATGCGTAGTCATGCAGGCGCAGGATCGCCTTCACGATCGAAAGCCCGAGCCCGGTGCCGACGACCTCGCGGCGGTAATTCTCGCTGCGGTAATATTTATCGAAGATACGGGAGAGCGTCTCCTGATCCATGCCCTTGCCGGTATCGCGCACGGAAATGCGGATACCCTCCGCGGTATGCGCCATTTTCACGAAGATCTGCTTATCCTCGCCGGTGTAGTTCATCGCGTTGTTGACCAGATTGCAGATGACCTGCTCGATCTTGCCCGCGTCACAGTTCACAATCGCTTCGCCGTCGGTCTCCAGAGAGAAGTTGTAGCCTGAAACGGTGCTGAGCCCGCGGTAGCGGTCCACGATCTCGCGCAGGCGCTGTTCCATATCGAAGGCCGTGCGGTCGAGCGTCATCTTGCCGTTCTCGAGCTTCGAGAGGTCAAGGATGTCATTGACAAGCGCAGTCAGTCGGTCAGTCTCCTCGATGATGACCTGCAAATGCTCGGCACGCTTCACGGGATTGTCGCCGGAAAGGTCACGGATCATCTCGGCGTATGCCTTCAGCATCGTGAGGGGCGTGCGCAGATCATGGGAGGCATTCGCGATGAGGTCGCGCTGCATCGTGTCGATGCGGTTGATCTCGCCGCTCGCGTAGGTCAGCGTTTCGGCAAGGCGCTCCGCCTCGACATAGCCGCCGCCGCGGAAGGCGATGTCATATCTGCCGTGGGCGAGCTGCTGCGCATCCTCCGTGACCTGCACGATCGGCTTTGCAAGGCGCTTCGAGACGGCAAAGGAGATCGCAACGCCGATCAGCACAAGGATCACCGTGATGATGATGAGCTGCCGCTCCAGAATGCTGACGGTCGAGGAGACAGGCGCCAGACGGGTATTCAGCAGCAGGAAGCCCTCCGGGTCCTCCGGCGAGCCGATCACACAGGCATAGATCAGGATATCCTCCTGCGTGATGGGATTCTTCACCTTTCCGTAGGCAACGCCGTTTTCGCTTTTCAGCACCAGATCGTCGATGATCTGGCGGGAGTGGTTATTGAGCCCGTGCAGAAAGCAGTTTGCGCCCAGCACCTCACGCGAGGAGAAGACCGATCGCTCGTAGCGGTCACGCACCTCAATGCACATGTCGTTTTCGAGCGCGAGTGCATTGAACGCCTCGGCATAGCGCCCGGTCTCGTAGATCTCCAGCATGGAATCCGCGGTGCGGATGATGTCCTTGGTCTTCATGCGGTCATAGAAATTCTGCAAAAAGAGGATCTGGCAGACCCAGAGCAAAATAAAGACCGCGCAGACGAACACCATGAACCAGAGGAAGATATGCGTGCGCATGCGCAGACGGGCGGCATGCTTATGCTTCAAACTTATATCCCATTCCTCTCAGCGTGACGATAAACTTGCGGTATTCCCCGAGACTGTTGCGGAGCATCTTGATGTGGGTATCCACCGTGCGGTCATCACCGAAGAAGTCATAGCCCCAGACCTCCTCCAGCAGCTTATTGCGCGTGAGGGCGAGGTTGCGGTTCTTGACAAGGTAGAAGAGCAGGTCATATTCCTTCGGCGTCATGTTTGCCTTTTCGCCGTTGACATAGACCTCTCTGCCCGCCATGTCGATCTCAAGCCCCTCAAAGGCAATGCGTGCGGGCGTCTGCTGCGCCGGCGCGCTCCTGCGTGCACAGACTGCCTTGACACGCGCCATCAGCTCCTTCGGCGAGAAGGGCTTGACGACATAGTCGTCGATGCCGAGCTCAAAGCCGAAGAGCTTGTCATACTCCTCGCCGCGTGCAGAAAGCATGATGACCGGCGTGTTCTTTGTCTTGCGGATCTCCTTGCAGGCGGAAAAGCCGTCAAGACGCGGCATCATGATGTCCATGATGATGATGTCATAGTCGGTATCGCGCACCTTTGCGACAGCTTCCATGCCGTCGGCGGCTTCATCGACCGTGTAGCCCTCGAACTCCGCATATTCGCGCACAACGCGGCGGATATTCATTTCATCGTCAACAACCAGTAATTTCATAGGCGGATTCCTTTCCCCGTCACCGGATTTTAGATAATTTCAGTATAACAGATATTTGTGAACGGACTGTGAACGATTCGCGATAGTTTGCCGCAGCCGGTGCATGACCGCCGCCTGCGCCGCATATACTTCCATGCGAAAGGAGTGCTGCTCATGCGTCTCAGAATGCGTGCTTTGAAGATCACTGCCGTGCTGCTCGGTGCCGCAGGATGCGCCGCCGCGGGCATGCGGATCATCCCGGTCATGCGGTCGGTGCAGGTCGGGCGGGAAACTGCCGCCGCCGAGCTCAGCGAGGCATCCCCGCCGGAGGGCAGCACCGCTGCCGTCACCGCCGCCGCGCCCGCCGAAACGCAGACCGTCACGATGCCGCGGGTGCTGGCGTCTGCCCCCGAAAGCGGCGCGGTGCCCTTTGAATCGGACGCCTCCGCCGCGATGCACAATGCCCGCCCCTATCTGAACCCGCTCACCGACATTGCCGGTCAGATCGTCAAAAAGCATTTCGGCAGGCAGTCCGGCAAGCTGTTCTTCGATCTGGACGGCGGCGGACAGGTCCGCAACACGACCTTCTGGCAGAACAGCGATCTCGCCGCGGAAAGCCGCATTCTGCCCGATCTCCCGCTGCACATCGACGGCAAACCGCTGGTGCTGCTCTATCACACGCACACCACCGAAAGCTATCAGCTCACCGACGCGGGCATCTACGATGCGCAGTATAACTTCCGCACGACCGAGCCCGACAAAAATATGGTCGCCGTCGGGGATGCGATTGCGGCACAGCTCACCGCAGCGGGCATCGGCGTGGTGCATGCGGGCGAGATTCACGATTATCCCGTCTGGAACAAGAGCTACACCCGCAGTGCGGAGACCGTGCGCGCCGTGAAGGAGCAATACCCGGGTGTCTGCATTTCGCTTGATATTCACCGCGATGCGATCGCGTCCGGCACAACCGTCACCGCGCCGGTCTGCGAAATCGGCGGGCGGCAGTCCGCGCAGATCATGATTATCTCCGGCTGCGACGACGGCACAATGAATCTGCCGAATTACCGCGCAAATTTTCATTTTGCGAGTATATTGCAGCAGACTGCGGAAACAATGTATAGCGGATTCACCCGCCCGATCATGTTCGATTACCGCAAATACAATCAGGATCTGACCGGCGAACGGGGCGCAAGCCTGCTCATCGAGGTCGGCTCGCAGGGCAACACGCTCGACGAGGCGACATATGCCGGGGAGCTGCTCGGCAAGGCACTCGCCGAAACGATCCGGCAGCTTGCAGCGCAGCAGGAAGGAGACTGAATTACATGCAGCAGCGCATAAAAAAAGCCGCATGCTATGCGGCACTGATCTATTGCTCGGGAGCGGGGCTCCTCTTCGGGATGCTCCGCGCAGCACAGCAGACCCGCCGCACGCTCTACGGCGGACAGCCGGTCATGGCGCAATATACGGAAGCGGGCAGCGTCTCGCTCGGCGGCGGGGAATGGACGCTCACGCCGGAGCTGCCCGATCTCGCAGAGCAGGCAGATGCACTCGGCAGCAAGCTCCCGCCCTGCACGGCAAAATGCGTGCTGCGGGCGCTCGCATACTGCGAAACGCTTGCCGATCAGACGGCTGAAAAGCTCAGGGGCGGCAGTGTGTGAAGCGCATGATAGTATTGGTTCAGCTCGCCGCGGTAGACAAGATTTGCGCCCGGAATATAGCGCAGATCATCGGGTGAATAGAGGCTCGGATCCTTGTCGAGCTGGATGCCGCATTCCTCCAGCAGATAGGCGACAAACTGCGAGCAGACAAACTTGCGGTTCAGCTCGCGCTCCTTTTGCAGCTTCACCCAGATGAGTCCCATCAGGCTGTAAGAGAAATCGCGGCGGAAAGCACAGAAATAGGCAATCATGCCCTTCATGCGGAGATACTGCTCCTCTGTCACGGGGATCGCATAGATCTCGCAGGGGATGTTGTCGAACCGGCCGAGGGTGCCTGTGCCGACGATCTCCGGGTTAAAGGTTGCGGGCAGGGGCGAGAGGCGATAGCTGCGGCAGAAGCTGTAAAGCACATCGAGGGTCTGATCCAGCGAGATCGACGCATGCGAATAGGGCATGCGCGTCACAACACGGATCGCCTTTGCGATACCCGTTCCCGTACATGTCACGACCACATAGATGGTACACGGTTTCTTTTTTTCCTGATCGCTCATTGTCCTGTTCCTTTCCTGCGGATGTTTTTCTCTTTCCGCATAGAAAATTTGAAAAAGGGCTTGCAAAAATGCTTCCCATCTGGTATAATAGTAGGTGTGCCGGTTCCGGCACGGTATATATGCGCCTGTAGCTCAGCTGGATAGAGTGTCAGACTCCGACTCTGAAGGTCGTGCGTTCGAATCGCATCAGGCGTACTTTGAAGCCCCATGCCCCAGGCATGGGGCTTCAATTAAATCCGCGTTCCGCGGGAGAAATTGCGCTTCGCGCAGCGAAATCCCTTCGGGATGAAATCGCCTGCGGGCGAATGGAGCGGATTTATTGCTTTCGCAGCTCTGCTGCGAATTTCATCTGCTTGCAGGTTTCATCTTTTGCGCAGCAAATGATTTCATTTTCAGCCTGCGTTCCATTTCAATCCGCGTTCCGCGGGAGATATTGCCTTCGCGCAGTGAAATCCCTTCGGGATGAAATCGCCTGCAGGCGAGTGGAGCGGATTTATTTCTTTCGCAGCTCCGCTGCGAATTTCATCTGCTTGCAGGCTTCATCTTTTGCAAGGCAAATGATTTCGTTCTTTAAGGAGTGAGAAAAATGCCAGATAATAAACTCGCCGATATGTCGATGGACTTTGCCGTAGCGATTTTGAAGCTCTGCGACGCCATACACGGACACTATTCGCTCAGGAATCAGCTAGAACGGTCTGCTACTTCCATCGGCGCTAATATCCGTGAAGCAAAATATGCGCACAGCAAAGCGGATTTTGTTGCCCGCCTGCAAATCTCCCTGAAAGAATGCTATGAAACAGAATACTGGCTGGAGCTTTTTCTGCGTGCAGAACTCATTGCAGATGATACTGCAATGCCGCTTCTGAAAACCTGCGGTGCCATGCGGCGCATGCTGATCGCCTCTGTGAACACAGCAAAGAAAAATGCGTAATGCATCCCGGACACAGAAAACCCACGCATCTGCGTACATGTTAATCTGCGTTGCTTGCGCAACAGCCCGCGGTATGCTATACTGAGCACAAAGGGAAGGGCAAAGATCCCCTCCGCAGAAAGGAGCTGTGCATCATGTTACAGGATAATCTGAAAGCCCTGCGCAAGGAAAAGGGCATGTCGCAGGAGGAGCTTGCATCGCGCGTATTCGTCGTGCGGCAGACTGTCTCCAAGTGGGAAAAGGGGCTCTCTGTCCCCGATGCGGACGCGCTGCAAAAGCTCGCCGAGGTGCTCGAGGTACCCGTCAGCCGGCTGCTGGGCGCACCCGTCGAACAGCCGCAGGATCAGAATGAGCTTGCCGTGCAGCTCTCGCGGCTCAATGAGCAGCTCGTCATCCGCAACCGCAGAAGCGACCGCGTCTGGAAAGCCGTGCGCACGGTCTTCATCGCGATCGGCGCGCTCGCCGTTCTGTTCCTGATCGCCGTCACCGTCGGATATTTCCTGCTTGCCGGGGTCAAAAGCGCAGGCGGTCCGCAGGAGCAGCAGGGCATCGTTTCTTACGAGGAAGAAGCCGACAGCGTGCAGCATGCCATAGCCTTACAGGACTGACAGGCAGCCGTCCCCTCAGACAGAGGGGGCGGTTTTTTATGCGCCGTATTTTTTCGAGAGGATCACGATCAGCGTGATCAGGATTACAGTCGGGATCAGAAGAATCAGCGCGCCTGCGATCTTTTTCTTTCGGCTTTTCTCAAGAAATCCGCAGAAAAGCGTGTAGCCGCCGAAGAGCAGGTAGACCGTCACGCCGAGCTTCACAAGGCTCGATAGGATCTGATTCATGCTTCCTCTGCAAACTGCGACTCATGCCGCGTGAAGAAATCCGTGCGCGGCGGGAGGAATTTCAGCTTGTGGTTCTCGCCGGTGAACGCCGTCAGCGGCTCAAAGATGTGATCCCAGGACCAGATGCGCTCGTCAACCTGCAAATATTCCCGCACCTTCTCTGTGCCGAAGGGTGCCATCGGATGCAGGAGCACCGCCGCCGTGCGGATCATGTGGAAGAGGTTTGCGAGCGCCTGTGCGGTCTCAGCATTTGCCTCGGAATCCGCCTTCAGCACGCGGCTCATATATTTGCTTGCGCTGCGGATATAGCCGTCGAGCACATAGGTACACTGATGGAACGCGAACTTTGCCATGTGGCGTTCATATTCGAGCACAGCCTTCTTTGCCTCTGCCAGCACATCTTCTTCGGGCTGCACAGCCGGGAGCACACCGTCATAGAGCTTCTGCGCAGTATAGAACGCCGTGCGGATGATGCGGTTATAGACATTCGAGAGCAGCGCATTCTTGACGACAGGGTCGGGGAACTTCTCGCCGGTGCCCGCTTCCTTTGCGCGTGCTTCTTCCTCAAGCAGCGGCTGATTGAAGGGCTTGGGCATGAAGCTCACGGACTGCTGCCCGAGACCCAGCTCCAGCCAGTGCATGCGGAGCTGCTCCGGGGTGTAGTAGTTCAGCAGATCGTCTGCCATCGGGGGCTTGACCGCGCCGGAGCTCGACGCCTTCTTGTCAAGGAACAGAATATGATAATTCGCGACGATGGTCGGCATTTGCAGCTCGCCCTCGGGCGGGTCACAGGTCTTCTCGGCAGATGCCTGCTGCGCCATCCACATGGCGGGCTCGGCGATGCCGTAGAAATAGATATTATCCTGCCCGATGAACTGATAGACCTTCGCATCGCGGCTGCACCAGTAGTCCTTCCACGCTGCACGGGGCTTCCCCGACTGCTCGAGATATGCCTGCGTGAAGGAGATCGGTGCCCAGAGCGATTCCGGCCAGACCCAGACGGTCAGACCCTCTGCGCCCTCCAGCACCGGCGCGGGAACGCCCCACTCGATGTTGCCGGTCAGGCGGAAGGGCACCAGCGTCTTGCCGGTGCGGTAGCGGATGCCGTTCTCCGTGAGGATGCGGCAGGCGTCATCGCAGTCGGAAAGCGCGGTGAACTCGATCGTGAACGAGGGCTTTTTCGGCTCCTCAAGATAGGTATGCGCGGGCATGCTGTCTTTCAGCGAAAGATACTTCTCCTCGAACTCGCGCTTGATGTAAATGGCAGGCGGCTTTAAGAATTCCGCGATGGTCTTCCAGACGACCGGACGGATTGTCTTGTCCTTCTGCATCTTTTCGACCCACTCGCGCATGAGTGCTTCATAGTCGCGCAGCTTGAAATACCAGTTGGTGACAGGGCGCATGGTCGGCTTCTCGCCGGTCAGCGCAGAGACCGGGTCGATGAGGTTCTCCGGCATATACTGATGCCCGAGATCGCATTCGTCGGCATAGCCCTTCTCGGACTGGCAGCCTGCCACGGGACACTTGCCCGTCACCTGCCTGCCGTTCAGGAAGACGCCGGCCTTCTCATCGAAAAACTGCATGGTGGAGATCTGCTCAAGCTGCCCCTTGTCATAGAGCGCCTGCAAAAATTCCAGCGTATACTCCGCGTGAATCTCCTTTGTGCGGCCGAGCCCGGATGCGCCGAAGAGATTGGGTGCGATGCCGTATGCGGCGAGGGTCGCCTTCTGCTTCTCATGATTGCGCTGCACAAATTCCTCAAGCGTGCCTTCAAACTCGCCGCTCTCGACCTTCTTGCGCCAGCCCTCCGCGATCGGGGAGCCATAGCAGTCGGTGCCGGAAACGAAGATCACGTTCTCGCTGCCGATGCGGTCGCGCAGAAACCGCGCATAGGTATCGGCGAACACGAGCATGCCGCCGACATGCCCGAAATGCAGCTCCTTATTGCCGTAGGGCATGCCGCCCGTGACGACCGCGCGCTTCGGAAACTGCGGTCTCGGAATCTCAAACTGCGGCTTATCGCCCGCAGCGCCTCTGTGTCTTGCCATTCAATTCGGTCCTTTCGGTAATATCTTTGTCTGCTTATTATACCACATCGGAGTAATTTTTTCAATAGTGCCGCGCATGAAATTGCCGTTTACTGCTCTGCGGGCGGATCGACGGGCGGCTGATCGGGCTGCATTCTGCCGCCGCACGCCTTGCAGAACCGCGCACGCGCATTGTTCATCGTACCGCAGGAAGGGCAGGGAAGCTCTGAATAGGCAGGCTCCGCTGCCGGTGCTGCGGGCTGCTGCTCCTGCGCTGATGCGGGCGCTGCCGGCTGCTGCTGTGCCGCCGGTGCTGCGGGTCTCATCGGCGCGGCGGGGGCTGCGCCTGTGATCTCCGCTTCCTTCTGCGCTGCAATCACGGCTGCGCCGAGCTTCTCTGTTTCCTTGAAATCGCGGATCTCGAGCATCTGCGCCATCGGGATGATAACCGCTCTGAAATGCGAATCCAGACGCCGGAATTCAATATCGTTCACCACGGCATCCGCGCCGCCGAGATTCTTCGAGATCGACTCAATGATGCCGTCGAGCAAGCGGTCCAGGGCATCATAGAACAGAAAGACCGCGCCGACAATCACAACGGCAAGCACAAGAATAATCACATTGCCGGCTGCGGATTCTGCCATTGCAACATACATCATTGCTGCACCCCCGTTTCACTCCGCTTCGTTCCGCAGCTCCGGCAATATTCCGCAGCGGTTGTCTGCGGCTTTCCGCACAGCGGACAGTTCCACGCATAGGGGAGCTGATTCTCCGCTTCCCGCTGCCGTCTGCTGCGTTCAAGCTTTCTGCGGACCGCATTTTCCCCTTTGGCACCTGTTTTGCGTACAAACTTCATCACAAAGTAAGCGATCACAAACAGGATGATCAAAAACAATGCTTCTTTCATAACACGCTGCCTCCGTTCGATCAGTTCTCGGTCAATGTGTCGTTCGGGCGCTGCGAACGCACAAGGGTATCCGGGTCAAGGCGCAGGAACAGCTTTTCGATTTCCGTCAGAAAGCGGTTCATCGTAGCCGTATCCGGCGTGCCGTTCTTGACGAAATACTGCGGGAACATCACACGGAACACAGAGACCTCCGGGCGCGCCTTCGGCTCCTCCATCTCCTGGATGAACGCCGTCCATGTATACCCCATATTTTCATGCTTCACAGTGATCTGATAGCCCTTGAGCTCCGCGGTCTTCATGCAGTCGCGGACCGCATTTGCCTTGATCAGCTGATTCAGGCTCTCCCAGACGTCATTGATCGACACCTTGCGGAGCAGAAAGATCTCCGCGTAATCATAGAAGCCGCCCTTGCGGTTCACAAGCAGTCCGACTGCGCGTGCCCGCCGCTTGTATTTGCTGTACCAGACGGCAATGAACACGAAGGCGATGCCGAGCACAATAAATAAAACAACAGCCCACGGTTTCACACAAATCCACCCTTTCTATGTGAATGTATTCAAAGCCTTGTCCCGCAGGATTTGCAGAAATGATCCTCCGGGGAAATGCTGCCGCCGCAGCTCGGGCAAAATGCCGGCGCATCGCCCTGCGGCTTCTTTGCTTTTTCAGCTGCCCGCTTTGCCTGAATCTCCGCAACGCGCTTTTCCGCTCCGAGTCCGTAGCCGATTGGCTTGAACCAGATGCAGCGGAGTCCATGCTCAGCATCCTTGAAATGCGTTGAGAGACGAACAAACTGCGGCGAATTCGGAATGGCAGAGGTACGGCTGATCTCCAGCCCCATCTTTTCGAGCAATGCCGAGATCAGTCTGTCGAGCACACTGTGCACCAGCAGAATAACGGCTATGAACACAACGCTGATAATCAGAAGGATCAGATCTGCCCCCGTGAAATCTGCAAAACACATACTCATTCCTGCACCCTTTCAAACCGTCAGCGATGCGTGCCGCAGTGCTGACAAAACTCTTCTTCGACTGTCATCGGCTTGCCGCAGCGCGGACATAACGCATTCACAGCCTGTTGCTGCTGCTTTCTGACATAACGCTCAGCCCGCTTTTTGTTATGCCCGGTCCGGATGGAAGATTCCGCACGGTCAAGCAGCCGGTAAACAATCCATGCTGCCGCCAGCCCACCGGCAAACAGCGCAATCGGTACAATCATCGTTTCGTTCATATGCTTCTCCTTTGTTCTTCCATCTCCTCAAGGGAACAACGCACCAGCGCGTTCGGGTCACGGCGGAGAAGTGCCTTTTCCAGTGCCGTCAGAAAACGGTTCATGGATACCGCCCCCTTCGGAGTGCCGTAAGAAGTTGTGAATGAAGTGAAAGTGAACACAAACATCGTCACATCCGGACGCTCGGCAGGCGGCTCAACCTGGAAAAACTGTGCCGTCCAGTTCGGGTTTCTCACAAGCAGGATATTGTTCTTTATGCCGAAGGAAATGTTCTGACGGAAAAACGCACCGTTCTCCGCAGCTTCCTTCAGCTCCAGCGCAATGCCGCGCAGCGTGGCGGTCGGATCTGCGACCATGAAGATCTCCGCATAATCGGCAAAATCCTGCGTCCGCTTGACAAAATCACCGTGCGCAAGCATTTTCTTCTTTGTATACTGCAAGTAGACAAACGCAAACACATACAGAGCGCTAAAGAGTACGATCACAAATCCCGCAAAAGAATGCATCCGCATTACCTCCGTTCCGGCAAGACCGTAAATTCCTTCGGTGCCTCCGTCAGATTCTGCGGTGTCCCGCCGCAGATCACAAGCATGTCCTCGATCCGCACGCCGAATTCCCCTGCGATATAGATGCCCGGCTCGTCCGTCATGACCATGCCGTCTCTGAGGAGCACCTCGCAGCGCGGCGCCGCGATCGGGTATTCATGGATCTCCAGCCCGACGGTGTGCCCGAGCGCATGCGTGAAATACTGTCCGTATCCTGCACGCTCAATCACATTCATCGCGGCATTGTGCATATCGCAGCAGCGGAGCCCTGCCTGCGCGACCGTCGCCGCAGCAGACTGTGCCCGCAGCACGGTCTCATAGACCTCACGCATTTTGTCGGTCGCGCTGCCGTAGGCGACCGTGCGCGTCATGTCGGAATGATAGCCCTCATACACCGCGCCGAAATCCATCGTGATGAAATCACCCGGACGCAGTGCGCGGTCGGAGGGCGTGCCGTGCGGCTTGCTCGTGTTTTCGCCGAACAGCATGATCGTGTCGAACGACGGCTTTTCGCTGCCGCCGAGTGCCATGTAATAATTGAGCCGCGCTGCCGCCTCGCGCTCGGTGATGCCGGTGTAAAGCTCCGGCAGCAGACGGGAAAGCGCCTGCTCTGCGATGCGCTGTGCGCGGATGATGCAGCCGATCTCGCGCTGAGACTTGCAGGCACGCAGCGCCGCAAGCTGACGGCTCGCGGGCAGGAATTCCTTGACAGTGCCGAGATTGTCGCGCAGGCCTGCAAATTCCTGCACGGTCAGATAGGCGTCCTCATAGAGGAGCCTGCGGACGGCGTGTTCCTCGAAGATCTGCGTCAGGAAGGCAGAAAGCGCCTCTGCATTCCTGCGGCAGATGACCGTAAAGCCCTGCGGTGCGATCCGCTGCTCTGCGACCTCGATATAGCGTCCGTCGGTGATGAAATACGCCGTGCCGTCCGCGGTGATGACGCATGCGCCCTCCATCGCCGTGACGCCTGCCGCGTAAATGAGCGAGACCTCGCTTGTGAGGAGCACAGCATCCGCGCCGCCCTCCCGTACAATCTCCGCAATTTCCGCGGTCCTGCTTTCGTTGATTCTATCGTTCATGCAGCTTCCGTATCTCCTGCATCAGTCGCCGAACGACACGCCGATGCGCTTTGCGGTCACGACAAGCTGATCCTTCGGGCTGACAAACTTCGTCAGACCGGCAATGTCCTCGAGCTTGTTCGATGTGACCTTTCCTGCGACCATTGCGACCGTTCTGCCGTATTTTTCGCTCTCAATGAGCTTTGCCGCATGCACGCCGAACTTTGTCGCGAGGATGCGGTCATAGGCGCTCGGGGAGCCGCCGCGGAGCATATGACCCGGCACGCAGACACGCGTGTCGATGCCGGTGCCCGCCTGAATCTGCGCGGCAATGCGGGAGGTCGCGGTCAGGATGCCGGCTTCCTCGCGCTTCTTTGCGCGCTCCTTCTTCTTCATCTTCGCCTCGTCCTTGTCGAAGGCGCCCTCTGCGACCGCAAGGATCGAGAAGGTCTTGCCGTTTGCGGCGCGCTTCATGACAGCCTCGCAGACCTTGTCGATGTCGTAGGGGATCTCAGGGATCAGGATGATATCCGCGCCGCCCGCGATGCCCGCATTGAGTGTAAGCCAGCCCGCCTTGTTGCCCATGATCTCGCAGACGAGAATACGGCTGTGAGAGGCAGCGGTCGTGTGCAGGCGGTCGATGGCATCCGTTGCGGTATCGACGGCGGTATGGAAGCCGAAGGTGACATCGGTGCCGTAGATATCATTGTCGATGGTCTTCGGCAGACCGATGACATTGAGCCCCTCCTGCTGGAGCAGATAGGAGGTCTTGTGGGTGCCGTTGCCGCCGAGCGTGAGCAGGCAGTCGAGCTTCTGCTTCTGGTAGGTCTCGCGCATATTCTTCACTTTATCGACGTTGTCGTCGCCGATGACGGTCATCATCTTGAACGGCTGCCGCTTGGTGCCGAGGATGGTGCCGCCCTGTGTGAGGATGCCGGAGAAATCGGCGGGTGCCATCGGCTTGCAGAGGTTATGGATGAGGCCGTAGTAGCCGTTGGAGATGCCGATGATCTCGACATTGTCCTCGCCCATCAGTTCAAAGCATGCCTTTGCAACGCCGCGGATGGTCGCGTTCAGGCCGGGGCAGTCGCCGCCGGATGTTAAAATACCAATTCTTTTTTTCATGTGTTTTCTTTCCTTTCTGTATTCGTTGACTTTGGGTAAATACCCCTGTTTTACAGGATTATGTTCAGACCCCGTGCTGCTTCATGTTCTCGCGCATAAAGGCTTCTGCTTCCTTCGCCGGCATCGGTTTGCCGTAATGGAAGCCCTGCACCTGTCCGCAGCCGAACGCACGCAGCAATTTCTCCTGCGCCTCAGTCTCGACGCCCTCTGCGATCGTGCCGATGCCCTTTGTATTCGCAATGTGAATGACAGACTTGACAATCTCCTCAATCACCTTATCCTGATCCATATTGAAGATAAACGAGCTGTCGAGCTTGACCATCGTAAAGGGAAGCATCTGAATATAGCTCAGCGAGGAATAGCCGGTGCCGAAATCGTCCATCGCGATGCCGATGCCAGCTTCGCGGAGCTCCTTCATGCGCGTGATCGTTGTGTCAATATCCTTGAGCGCCAGCGACTCCGTCAGCTCAATTTCAAGATACTGCGGCTGCAAATCGTTCTTTTCGAGCGCCCTCTGCACCATCGCGCAGACATTTTCCTGATAGAAATCGGTGCTGCTCATATTGACGGAAATGACAATCTCCGGGAGCCCGAGCTTCTGCCAGAGCCGTGTCTGGCGGCAGGCTTCATAGAGCGCAAAGCGTGTGATCTGCGTGATGAGCGCCGACCGTTCCGCAATCGGGATGAACACACTCGGCGGAATCAGGCGCCCGTCCGGATGATGCCAGCGGATCAGCGCTTCCATGCCGACCACTCTGCCTGTATCGAGCGAAACCTTCGGCTGATAATACACCTCAAGCTGCCGGTTCATCACAGCGTCGGTGAGCTCCTTCTCCAGCACGCTCTCCGTGACGATGCTGTCATGCATAGCCGATGTATAGCGGTCGATGCTGCCGAGGATCGCCTTGCCGGAGGAGAGTGCAAACTCCGCACGCTCCAGCACCTGCTCAAAGCTCTCGCCGTCCGCAGGCATCCGCGCATAGCCCGCAGAGCAGGTCAGCGCACGGTTCGCAAAGGGACCGACGGCAAGCGTCGCAAGGCTGCGCTGAATGCGCCCGACGACCTTTGCGGGGAGATCCTCATCGCCGGAATCACGGAGGATCAGCGCAAAATTGTCGCCCGAAATGCGTGCACCGAAGCCGCCGAGATTGAGCTGCTTTTTCAGCGTCTCCGCAAAGCCGCGCAGGAGCTGATTGCCGTTTTCATAGCCGCAGGTGTCGTTGATCAGGTGGAAGCGGTCGATATCCAGCGCAATGACCCAGTAGACTGCGCCGAGCTCCACGGTACATTGATAGAGGTCGCGTCCCATCTTCATCAGTCCGTTGCGGTTCGGGATGCCCGTGACCTCATCCTCATATGCCAGCCGCTCGATGCGCTGATCCTTCTCCTTCTCAGGTGTAATGTCGATCAGGGAGCCGCCGACGACCAGACGGCCGGTGTCGGTGCGCTGTGTCGCCTTGAAGCGGTAGGAATACCAGCGGTACTGCCCGTCTGCCGAGCCGATGCGCAGCTCAAGCCTGCCGGTCTGCGTGAGATAGTCGCGCATACGGAGGCGCATGGTCTGCACATGGTTGTCAAAGATCGTGAGGTCAAGCGGATAGATTTTCGCACGCACATCCTGAAGCGTAATGGTCTCGCCCTTGAGCCCGAGCATCGTGCGGAGCTTCTCAGAGGGGAACATATTTGGGTTGCCCTGCTCGATCAGCAGAATGCCGATATCCGTGAGCTCCATCGTCAGCATATGTCTGCCCTCAGAGGCAGCAAGGCGGCGGGAATAATCCGTCAGCTCCGACTGCATCCGGCGGATATCCGCAAGATCCAGACCGATGGAAAGATACCATGTGACGCCGTTCTCATCCTGCTCGATGCCGGCGGTGTTCCAGATCATATCGTGCTTTGTGCCGTTCTTCGTTGTGAAGGAATACTCCCGGTCTCTCGCACGGACGATCTCCCGGATCTGCGTTTCCGTCAGGAGCTTCTGCCCGAAGAGCCACGGCACAATATATTTCGCATCAACTCCCTCGCCGGATTTTGTCAGCTCAGAGAGCTCCCGCAGCGTGTCATTCATGATGACTGTGTCGAGTGCATCGTTCCAGAGCATCGCGGGAGAGGCAAGGCTCTCGACAAGCTGCCGGAGAGACTGCTGCGCCTGTTCTCTGCGCTTTGCGCTGGAATACTGCCAGTGTAGCACAAAGACAAGCCCCAGGATCAGAGCCGCGATCGCATAGGAATTGAAGATGAGATATACCAGCTCGGATACCTCGCGGTGATGGTAGGCATACACCATGATATATGCCGTGATGATTGCAAAAGCGACAAAAACTGAAAATGCGATCGAGGTGATCGTCTTACGCTTCATTCCGTCACATCCTTTCGTCCTTACTTACCCCCCGATTTTTCTCTGTATATGGTTAGCCACTCTCTATTATACCAACAATTTGTTTTTCTGTCAATAGATTTTCGTGAAAAATGCGCGGTCAAAGTGAATAGACGATGATCCCCGCAAGGATCAGCAGGAGCGCTGCCGCCTTTTTCGGCGTGATTTTCTCCTTGAAAATGAACACGCCGAACAGGGTGATAAAAATATAGCCGGCGCTGTCGAGAATGCCGCCCATCGAGACCGGGATCACGCGGAGCGCAAAGACCGAGAGCAGCGTCGCGCCGAAAAACATGCCGTAAGCAAGGATCACAGGCAGATTGAGATATTCGCGGAACACGGATTCCCGCTTTTTCCCCGCTGCCTTTTTGAGGATCACCTGCGAGACCGCGCTGATGAACACGCCGGCAAGCGCAATGCCCGCGTAGAGCATCACCTGCTTATCCATTTTCATCACCCGCCTTTGCATAAAGCACAATGCCGCAGAGCACCAGCAAAATGCCGGCGAGCTTCTGCGGTGTCACAGGCTCAGAGAAGAACAGCACGCCCCAGAGAAGCCCCCAGAGAAGCGTCACGCCCTTCTGCGAATAGGCTGCCGTCAGCGGCAGTCGCTTGAGGATCTGCTGCCAGCCGAAGGCGTATCCCGCGAGCAGCAGCAGCTCTGCGCCGTAGCAGACACAGAAGCCGATGCTCAGAAAGGGATAGCCTGCCGCCAGCTTTCCGCAGACGCCGCCGAACGAATAGACCGCCAGCAGAATGTGCAGCAGGGCATAGTCCTTTGCCTTGCCCTTCATCTCACTGCACCGCTTCCGATTTCGGCATCCACGGCAGGCGCACCGCGACCGGCACCTGCATCACATCATAGCCCGGGAGCTCAAAGGGCTCGACGAATTCCGGCACTGTCACGCAGGCAACCGGCAGACCCATCGCTTCGGAGAGCGCTTCGCACTGCGGCATGCTCTCACGGATCATCTCTGCGGTCGTCTCCATGCCGAGATTGGTATTGTTGACGATATGCGTCAGCTTCATGCGGCTTGCACGCTCGATGCCCCGCAGATAGGCGACCGTTTCCTCTGCCGTGCGGGTGAGATAGCGGCGGAAGGAGACAACCGCGAGCATATCGAGCTCATTCGTCTCCGCATAGCTGTTCAGCACATGGGAATAACGCCCGAGTGCGATTGCGCCGTCCTCGTCGCCGCCGACGTCGATGATGAGATAGCCCTCCGCCGCCGCGAGACCGCCGAGGTCAAACTGCACGCTCGGAATGTCAACATTCGTGTTCGCATAGTCCGGCGCACGGAGCGTGATGCCGCGCTTTGCGAATGCCTCCTTGAAATCGGCAGTGCGGAAATAGGGATTCACGAGGTCGAAATCGACAACGGTGACCGGCGCTCCGGTCTTCGCAAGGCTGAGCGCCAGTGCGGTCGAGAAATTGGTCTTGCCGGAGCCGAAATGCCCGGTCACAACGATGATTTTCTTCGGCTGATACATAGTGGAATTCTCCTTTATCGGTTAATATATATAGATGCACCTGTCCTGCCCGAGCCAGATTGTCTTTTGCTCCGGCGCCGCCTCCAGAATGCGGTTCAGGTCGCCGCCCGGCAGCGCTTCACTCTGCCATCGGTACGGGACAGAGAAAACAGGATTCTGCGCAGCCAGAACGCCCTCGCGTGTCAGCCGCCCCTCACACTGTGCCGCGATCTCTTCGCAGACCTCCAGGCAAAGCGCAGTGAGCCCGCGATAGGTCTCGCCGTTTTTGTTCCTGCCCTTCACATCGGAATCGAGATTGAACGAAAAAAGCGCCTCGCTGAACCAGACATGTGCCTCTTCAAAAAACACATTTTCCTCGCCGTACCCGTTTTTCTCGCAGAAATAGCTGTAGGGTGCATGCCCGTGCAGAATGAGCGCACCGTGTGCATACAGGTTCTGCTCGGTCGGCCAGCGTCTGCCGCCCGAATTCTGATGGAACAGGCCGCCGCGTGACCAGATCACCTCACGCAGCGGGCCGCCCTCCCTCCGGACGCATGCCTCATCGAACCGATAGGCGAAATGCCGCTGCTCCGGCGACTCCGCCATGTCCGCATTGACAGCATCGAAGGCGTCTGTCACCATGCCCGAGTGCGTGATGTAATAGGTCAGCTGCCTGCCGCGCAGCACGAACATATCCGGCAGATTCGGAAGCGGATAGGAAGGACCGAGCTCCCGTTCGTGATTGCCGCGGATCAGGTGAAATCCCGGCAGACTGAGATCGGGTTCATAGAACATCGCCAGAACCCGCAGCAGCGGGGTCGGATCGCCGCCGGAATTGTAATCGCCGACAAAATACACATGATCCTTCTGCGGATCAAATGCGATCTTTTCGAGCAGATCACAAAGTGTCTGCGCCGCACAGTGCGTGTCGCCGACAACAAAGTGCAGACCGCTCGGACAGGCTTCCCGCAGGCGTTCGATGTTATCCTGCGGCTTGCGGAAAATGCGCACATTCTCAGGTATCAAAATGCTTTCTCCTTTCCGTTTACACTGTTACGGCATCGGGAGCGGGCGCCCGGGTTCTTCGGGATCAAAGAGATAGGTGCGGTAGGCGTTGATGACCTGCGTTCCGCCGTAGGTGCTGACGCGCGGAAGCCCGCCGCCGTAGTTTAAGTGCATGTGCCCGTGCAGAAAAATCTTCGGCTGATACTTTGTCAGCAGCTCCTCAAAACAGGCAAAGCCGCGGTGACAGAGATCGTCGCCGTCATGGAAGCCGCGCAGCGGGGCATGTGTGACAAGGATATCGAAGCCGCCTGCACGCCGCAGCCTGAACCACAGCTTCCGGATGCGCCGCTGCATCTCCTTCTCGGTGTACTGATGCTCGCCGGGGCGGTAGCGCATGGAGCCGCCCAGCCCCAGAATGCGCAGGCCGTCATGCACATAAATGTCATCCTCAATGCAGAAGCAGCCGTCCGGCGGGATGGTCTTGTATTTTTCATCGTGATTGCCGTGAACATAGAGCAGCGGCACATTGGAAAATGTTTCGAGGAAGGAGAGATACTGCGGATTCAGGTCGCCGCAGGAGATGATGAGGTCGATCCCTTTCAGTCTGCCGGGCTTGTAATAATCCCAGAGAAAGGGGGATTCCACATCGGAGATCGCCAGTATTTTCATGATGCCTTTTTCCTTTTACGATTCTGTTTCTGTGCGCCGGCGTTATCCTGCCGTCTCGGGGATATGCAGCGCGTGCTGCGAGGCGAATGCACGGAAGGCAGGGCGCAGCTCGCGCACCTCCGGGATCCGCCCGACGACATTGTCAGCAAGCCAGTCCGCCTTGATGATGTCATCCGGCGTCATGATCTTGCCGCGCTCGACCACGCAGCGTCCGCTCTGATCGAAGATCAGCCCGGTAAACGGGTTCATCCAGCCGCCCGTGAGCTGCTCCCGGATCAGCTTGACGAGCTTCTGCGTGCCCGCCGGAAGCCGGCTGGAACAGGCAATGTCGATCGCGCCGGAGCTCATGCCCCAGTAGTAATTCAGCGCCTGCGTGCCGGTCTGGTTGCCGTCATTTTTCCAGGCGCCGATCAGCACCGAGCGCACAAGATTCTCATAAAGGCTGCCCCAGTTCCAGACAGGCTGTGCCAGCGGGAACTGCCGGTCGCCGTAGACGCCGTATAAACCCGCTTCCGTGTCGGTCGCCTGCGGGGCACTGATATCGCGGCTTGAGATGATGTCCGTCTGCTTGCTTTCAAAGAGCAGATAGGGGTCTTCCTCCTCAAGCGTGGACCAGCCGAGATAGACGATTGCACGCGGATTGACCAGCTTCACGCCGAGCGCAAAGGCATTGACCGATGCCGGCGTTCCGAGCACGGGATAATCCGCAATATAGCCGATATGCCCGGTCTCCGTCATCGAGCCCGCGATCAGCCCCGTGATGAACTTTGCTTCGTAGATACGGAGATAATAGGTGCGGAGCTGCTTATATGCCGTGTTCATCGAGCAGTTGAGGAAAATGACCTCCGGGTGTGCGACTGCCATTCGCATTGTCACGGCATGATAGACCGGCGAGGTCGTAAAGATCAGCTTGCAGCCCTCCGCAATCGCACGCTCGATCGTCTCCTCTGCCTGCTCCGATGATGCAATATACGGCGTTGTCTCGATCGCCTTCCCGAAGGTATCGCCGATATACAGCCGCCCGAGCTCGTGGTTATAGCTCCAGCCGGAGACCTGCGGGTCGGTCGGATAGATGAACGCGATCTTCAGCACAGAGCTTGTCAGCGGCAGAATCTTCGTCAGTGCGACCTTCTGTGAGACCGGCGTCGGCGCAAGGATATGCGAAACCGGCGTCGGGGCTGCCATCACGCGGAACTCCACACGCACACGGTCGATGTGGCGGTGCAGCTCTGCGGAGGTCAGGTGCCGCACGGCTTCAAAGCCGTAGATCTCGAGAAAATGCAGGAAGGCATCGCCCGGCATGATCGGCAGGCTCTGTCCGCCCTTGCTGAGATAATAGGTCTCGAAGACGGAATAGAGGAAGCGCACATCCTTTTGCAGGTCGGCATCCCATTTGCGGAGCTGAGGCGGCTTGCCGGTTTCCGCGCTCGCCTCGGCATCGGAGACCCCCGCGATGATGCGCAGGAGAGCGGGGAATCCGCCGACCTTCTTCATCTCGATCTCATACATGCCGGAGACGCGGTAAAATTCGCAGAACTCCGCGTAAAGCTGCTGCTCGACGGAGTCGTTTTTCTTCGGATAGATGCGCGTGACGACCGCTTCGATGCTGACGGCGCCGTTGTACTTCGAGACGCTGACGCGCTTGTTGCCCTCGACAACATAGAAGCGCTGCATATATTCATAGACGATGATCGGTTCATTGACACCGGTTTCCTGCACGGAGTCATAGAGCGCCGACCACTTGCTGCCGAACTCGGTCTCATATTCGAGCAGCGGCATGAAATTTGAGGCAAACGCCCTTGTGCGTTCAGAGGAAACGGTGCCCGCAATGAGCTTCAGCGGAATTTCAAGCTGCCCGAGCGGCACTCTGCTCTCCTCACCGCCGCCGCGCAGCAGATCCTCCAGCACAGGCAGATAGGGGTGTTCACCGCGGGACACCGACTGCCGGTACTGTTTTTCTGCCATTTTCTGTGCTTTTGTGTAATCCTGAATCGCCATAAGCATCTGTCTCCTTTTGTTTTTGCGTATACATATATTATACCATACAAGACCCAGAAGTGCAAGAGCAGAAAGCAGGATTCTGTCGGGCGGGAACTGCTCCGCTGAATTACCCGTATATTTCAAAAGCCGGCACTGCATGTACCGGCTTTTCTCTGATTTTTGTACAGAATCTACAGGTCACCGTAGTAGCTTCGCACTGCTGTCAGCCCCAGCAGATAATCCACATTCGTGTGGTGCAGCTCAGCAAGTGCAATCAGAATCTCCGTCGGAATATCCCGCTGCCCAAGCTCATAATTGCTGTATACCTGTTGGGAGCAGTGCAAATATTCTGCAACCTCTTTCTGCGTCATATCAGCATCCTCGCGCAGATTTCGGATTCTCTGGTACAGCATATAGCCCCCCCTTTCGGTGAGTTCAATATACCACACCACAAAATCGCATATGCATTTTTACCGCATTTTGCAGTACTCAATTGTGCGATACTTGTGCACTTCAACAATATTTTGCAAAAGATCATCAAATCGCTTGACATACACTACAAAGGTTTGTATAATGGAGTCACCGTTTACCGTTCATTATATCGTATAACAAAACAGGAGGTCATCGGCATGGAACACAAGAAAATTTACAACGGATTTCTTGCATACCTTTACACAGACGGCATCACAGTCATGATCTGCTTTGCTGTCTTCGGCGCAGCAATGTTGTTTGCATCCTCGGGCAAAATCTTCGGCTTGCAGATCATGGAAGCGACGGGCGGCAGCGTGCCCTTCTCGGAAAGACTGAAGCCCGGTTTGATCTGCTTCGGCATCGCGTTGTTCGGGTGGCTGATCTCGCTTCCGGCATATCTCCGTATAAAGAAATATTCCGCACCGGGAACCGTCGGGAAACATCTTCTGGAATGTTACTGGAACGGCATGAAAATCGCCTTCAAGATATCGCTCTGCCTGTTTGCTCTGTTCCTTCCGGGTCTCGTCAAATGGTCGATCGGATATCCCGTTACCGGCGTCGATAAGAACGGCAACGAAATATGGCTCAAGCCGATCGGTAATGATGTTTATGAAGACCCGCACGGCGATCGTTACACACTGAAATTCTGATTCGCATTCATATAACCGAACAAAGAAGAAGCCCAAAAGGATTTTGAAATCCCTTTGGGCTTCTTTTTTCACAATCAGCTCACAACTCCGGCGAGGCTCAGTCCTTCGTCATGACCTTCTTCTGCCAGCCGCGCTTGCCGCAGTGCGGGCAGCGCATGTAGCGCGTTGTGCCGAAATGCGGTGCAAATGTCATCTTCCAGATGCTGACTGTGAACCGCTCGCCGCATTCCTTGCAGGCATAGTAGCCCGCAGCATGCTCCAGAATCATCGCATAGATGATCGTCGGAATGAGCATGACAGCACCGAGCACAATGAGCACGATGGCAAGCGCGTTGAGATCCGAATATTCCGCGACATACGCGCCGCCTATCATCAGCGCCAGCGATGCCGCGATGCCGGTGAAGCCGAAGACATACATCGCGCGCAGCATATGCTTGTTGTACTGCTCCTCGCGCTGCTTCATCTCAAGCAGATTCTTCTCCGCAATTTCCTTATAGTTTTCCATTTCAATTCTCCTTCCGCAAAAGAGCTCGTTGAGATCTATTTTCAGGATCCCGCAGAGCGGCAGCATCAGAGCGGCGTCGGGCAAAGATCGTCCGGTCTCCCATTTTGATACAGCGCGGTCGGTGATATTGAGCTGCTCCGCAAGCTGCGCCTGCGTGAGCCCCTGTGCCTTGCGGCACACTGCAATGAACTTTCCGATCTGTATCTGATCCATGTCTTTCAGCTCCTCTCTGTTCTTGTGGCTTCAGTATAGCACAGCCCGCGGAAAAAGTCCACGAACCGGCGGTAGAGTATTGAAATTTCGCGAAAATACGATATATTTTTGCAGGCTCAACTGTCAGGATACAGCCTACTGTGCAATCGGCTGCAAAGCAGGAATGAAATTCCGCACGACAAAATACACGCCGAAGATCGCCAGCACCGTGTACCAGAACGCACCCTTCCGCGGCAGGAGATGCAGCTTCCTGCCGAAGAGCCCCGCCACCGTCTCAATGTAAAACAGCAGAAAGAGCAGGCAGAGAAACGGCACCGTCACATTGTTGCGGAGTGCTGCTGCGAAATCGAGCTGCAAAAGCGCATGGACGCTCCGTGTGTTGCCGCAGCCGGGGCAATATAATCCTGTTTTTGTGCGGATCGGGCAGGGCGGGAACCAGAAGTTCACCAGCGCCCCGCGAAAAAGGAACACCGCAGCAGCAAGCAGCGGTGTCCCGATCACGATGATTAGTCGCTTTTTTGGGGTCATGCCGGTGTCAGACCTGCTGCTCCTGCATCTTCTTGAGCATTTCCTCCCACTGGGTCGTATCGACCGCGCCGGTCGCATAGAGGATCAAGCAGACAATGATGAATGCCAGCGCAGCGCCGCCGCAGGCGATACCTGCGATTGCCATGCCCTTGCCGCTCTCCTGCTTCTTGATGGAAATGATGCCGAGCACAATCGCAACGATCGACAGCGGGATCGCGATGTACTCGCAGCAGCAGGTGACGATGGACACGATGCCGCAGACCATCGACGCGATGGCAAAGCCCTTCTTGTCCTGCGGTGCGGTGCCGTAGGGGTCGCCGCCGTAAGGCTGCTGCGGCGTGCCGTAGGGCTGCTGCGGTGCACCGCCGTAGGGCTGACCTGCATCCGGCTGACCCTGCTGCGGGTAGCCGCCGTTCATGCCGTTCTGATTCATGTCGTTCTGATTGTAATCCATTGTTCTTCCTCCTAAATTGATCTCAGTTCGTCAGTCTTGATTCCTGATCATGCAGATAATCTGTGTAGGATTGCTGTCCGACGCCGATTACCCAGCCCATAGCCATACACAAGCCTGTGATGCACAGCCCCATGATGCCGAGCACGATCCCCGCAAGCGCAAAGTTCTTCTGCGTTTTATCATAGCTCTCACGCAGATTCACCTTTGCGATGATGCCCAGCACGATTGCAAGGCCGCCCGGGATCAGCGCCGCATATCCGCAGGCACTCGTCAGCAGCGAGACCGCGCCGAAGATCATGGATGCGAGTGCGAGCTTCCCGCCTGCCTGCTCCTTTTTGTCCGGGTCAGCCTCATCAAAGAGCGGGTCATGAAATGTCTCCGATGTGGTTTCCCGTGTCGGCTCAGAGATATGGGGCGTAAATTCATCCGCATCCTCCGGTCCGCCGTAAAGCCCGCCGCGGTAGCCTTTGTGTTTATCGTCCATCTCAGACAGCCTTGCCGAGGAATGCCGCGCCGATGATGCCCGCGTCATTGCCGAGCTTTGCGATCACGACATCGGTGTTCTTCTCCGAACCGCGGGTATAGACCTCCTCCGCGACCAGCGCCTTGACCGGCAGCAGCAGCGCGTCGCCCTCATTGCAGACACCGCCGCCGATGCAGAGCACATCCGGCTGGAAAATGTTGATCATGTTGGTGATGCCCGCTGCGAGCGCCTTGATGTAGAAATCGACAACTTCCTTTGCAGCAGCATCGCCCTTGCGCATGCAGTCGAATGCGGTGCGTGCGGAGACCTTGCCCTGCTCCTCTGCCATTTTCGCCATCAGGCAGTCGGGATGCGCCTCGATCGCTTCCTTCGTCATGCGGATGAGACCGGTCGCAGAGGAATAGACCTCGAAGCAGCCCTTTCTGCCGCAGGTACACTGCGGACCGTCGATGCAGAGGACGGTATGACCGAGCTCTGCGCCTGCGAAGTTGGAGCCGGCATAGATCTTGCCGTCCACAATGACGCCGCCGCCGACACCGGTGCCGAGCGTGATGCAGACTGCGTTCTGTGCGCCCTTTGCTGCGCCCGCGACAAATTCGCCGTAGGCTGCGGCATTTGCGTCATTCTCGACAAATGCGGGTCTGCCGGTCGCCTCAGAGATCCACTTTGCCATCGGGACATTGTGGAAATCAAGATTGTTGGAATATTCGATGATGCCGGTTGCGGAGTTTGCGATACCCGGGGTGCCGATGCCGATCCACTCGACCTGCTCCGGCGTGAGTCCCTTCTCTCTGATGACATCGAGTGCGCAGGCTGCCATATCCGCGGCGATGGCCTCTGCCGGACGCGGACGGTTGGTCTTGCGCGAGACCTTGCCGAGAATGTTGTAATTCTCGTCTACGAGACCGGCGACGATGTTGGTGCCGCCGAGATCAATGCCGACATAATACTTCATGTGAAAAGTCCTCCGTTTTCTATATTACGCAGAAGCGCTGCGGGATTTCACCCGCGGCGGAACGGAAACCGGCTCCGCACAGGCTGATGCTCTGCGTCTTTGACAGTGAATGCGCTGCGGGCTTACGCCTTCTCCTTCGGCAGCGTCCGCGTCATGAGCAAAGTGCAGTCCTTGCTGCGGATGCTGAATGCGCCGAAATTCGCCGGGATGAACACCGATTCGCCGCGAGAGAGCGGCATGACGACGCCCTCCTCATAAACAAGCGCGGCTTCGCCCTCCGTCACGATGAGATGCACATAGGATTCGCCGTTCGGCGCGGGCATTGCCGCCTCCTCGGTGACATGCAGCTCCCATGCCGTGAAATAGGGACAGTCGGCGATCAGTGCGATCTCGTAGCCCTCCATCTGCTGCGGCGGGCGCTTCATGCGGGGCGGCGCAGACCAGGTCTTGGTCACATCGACCGCCTTGTCGATATGCAGCTCACGCGGCTTGCCGTCCGCACCGACGCGCTCGTAATCGTATACGCGGTAGGTGATATTGGAATTCTGCTGGATCTCGGCGATCAGCATGCCCGCGCCGATGGCGTGCAGCGTGCCTGCCTCGATGAAGAAGACATCGCCCTTTTTCACAGGAACCAGCCGCACATAGTCGAGCAGCGTGCCGTCCTGGATATGGGCGCGGAATTCCTCCTTCGTCAGCTCACGGTTGAAGCCGTAAGCGAGCGCAGCGCCCTCCTCGCAGTCCACGACATACCAGCACTCGGTCTTGCCGTTTTCGCCGTTCTCGTGCTCGCGTGCATAGCGGTCATCGGGGTGTACCTGCACGCTGAGATCCTGCTGTGCGTCGATCAGCTTGATCAGCACAGGGAAGCTCGAGAAAGTGGCAGCGCCCTCGCCGACACGCGCCGCCCAGTCCTGCTCAAGATACTGCTGGAGCGTCATGCCGCGGTAGATGCTGGTGGCGATGGTCGAGAGCCCAGCGGGGTGGCAGGAAAGCTCCCAGCTCTCCGCAATGCGGTCATAATCGCATTCCTTGCCGAACTCTGTACGCAGCTTTGTCCCGCCCCAGATATAATCCTGAAACGCGGGTCTGAGTTTTAAGGGTTCCATAGCTTCTTCCTCACTTTAGTATAAAATCGTCATCCAGTTTTGATATGATCAGCGCACAGCTGAGCGCCATTTCATAAACCTTTGCCCGCGGCACCTGCGCGGGAATATCCGCCATCGCATTTTGCAGGACAATGCCGAAAAGCACCGGCATCTCAGCAGGCGTTCTGCAATAGTTCGCCGTCATGTTCTGATAGATGCCGTTCCAGCATTCGCGGATATGCGGGTAAACATCCGCAGGCGTATAGGCGCCCCAGATCTTTTCCTCCGGCGTGCCGAGCACCTGCACCGCCCATGTGACCAAAGCCATCGGGTCGGGCTTCTGCGCACCCTCTGCAAAATGTGCAAACCATCCTTCGATATAGGCGAGCACGCTCATGCGGTCTTCGAGCAGATAGTGATTGAGTGCATCGCCCATATAGCGGCGGGTGCCGTCCTTCAGCTCAATGACGGCAAACGGCCTGCCCTCCGCCTTCACAGCCTCATGGCAGCTCATGCCCGCCATCCCGGCTGCATAGAGCAGCATCTTCGGATCACCCCTGCCCAGCACCTCGCGGAACATCGCAAGGATCCTTCCGGCATTCTGCCGGAGTGCTTCCGTGTCCATACATACTGCCCCCTTATTCTGTCAGGTATCCGGCAGCTCCTGAATGAGCGCCCAGAGCTTCCCCGCTGTCTCTTCACTGACGCCGGCAGTTTTCCGGAGCTGCTCGGGCGTCGCGGCTTTGAGCTGTGCGCGGGTCTTATAGGTCAGCAGCAGCTTCTGTGCCTTCTTCTCGCCGATGCCCGGAATCTCCGTCAGCGTCAGCGCGAAGCTGCTTTTCTTGTGCTTCGATTTCATATAGGTGATCGCGAAGCGGTGCACCTCATCCTGAATGCGCGTCAGCAGGTGGAATGCCGCCTGTGCCTCGCGCACGGAGATCTCGCCGCCGTCTGTTGCGATGGCACGCGTGCGGTGCTTGTCGTTCTTCACCATGCCGAAGAGCGGGACAGAGAGCCCCATCTCATCGAGAATCGGCTGAATCGCGGCGACATGCGTTTTGCCGCCGTCGAGCAGAATGAGGTCAGGCAGCACGGCGAAGGCATTGACCGCCTTCTTCATCTCGTCTGTCTCCTCTTTCGCCTTGAAATACTCCTCCAGACGCCGGCGGATGACCTCGCGCATTGCGGAATAGTCGTCCTGCCCGGTCTGCTCCTTGATAGAGAAGCGGCGATAGGCGCTCTTGAGCGGTCTGCCGTCCTCGAAGACAACCATGCCCGCGACCATCGAGGAGGAGGAGAGATTGGAAATATCGTAGGATTCAATGCGCTTCGGCGGATGCTCCAGACCCAGAAGGCGTCCGAGCTCCTCAAGCGCCTGCAATTCACGGCCTGTGCGCCCCGATTGCAGCGAGAGCTTCTCTGCGGCGTTCTGCTTTGCCTTCAGCACCAGACGGCGCCTTGCCCCGCGCTCCGGCTTCTCGACCGAGACCGCATGCCCCGCCTGCTTTGTCAGCAGGTCGGTGAGCAGGGAAAGCTCTGCGGGAAGCTCCTCCAGCAGGATCGTCCGCGGGAGATCCTTGCCGCTCTTTGTGCTGTAATACTGCGGCAGAAATTCCTCAAGCGGATCCTCGGAAAGCGTGTCCGGCGGGATCTTAAAGGTGTTCTGGTCATAGAGCCTGCCGCCGCGGTAAATGAGCACCGAGATGACAGTTGCCTCGCCCGAGCGCATCATGCCGATGACATCGGTGTCCGCTGTGACGGCATCCATGATGTCCTGCTTCTCACCAGCAGCCCGGATCGCCGCAATGCGGTCGCGGAGACGGGCAGCCTCCTCAAAGTCCAGCCGCTCTGCCGCGTCCTGCATGCGTTTTTCCAGCGCCGTGACCGTGTGGTCGCCGCCGTTCTTGATAAAGCGCACGGCATCGGCGACAATGTCGGCATAGTCTTCCGCGCTGATCTTCCCGCGGCAGACGCCCATGCACTGCCCGATGTGGTAATTGAGGCAGGGGCGCTCCTTCCCGATCTGCGCCGGGAACACCCGGTTGCAGGTGGGGAGCTGAAAGAGCCGGTTGACCGTGTTGACGGTCTGCCGCACGGTGAAGCCGCTCATATAGGGACCCATGTAGGTGCCCTCGGCGTCCGTCTGCAATTCCGCGGTAATGCGCGAATAGGGCGGGGGAGAGATGCGGATATAGTGGTATCCCTTGTCATCCTTCAGCAGAATATTATACGGCGGCTTGTGCTGCTTGATGAGCGAACACTCCAGCACCAGCGCTTCATATTCCGACGCGGTGACGATAAAATCGTAATCATAGACCTGCGAGACCATCTTTGCCGTTTTCGGCGTGTGGTCGGGGTGGTCCCGGAAATAGCTTGTGACGCGGTTGCGCAGGTTTTTCGCCTTGCCGATATAGATGATCTTCTCCTGCGCGTTTTTCATGATATAGACCCCGGGCTCCGTTGTCAGCACGGCGGTCTTCCGCTGAAGATAGGGCAGTCTCGGATTCATTCTGCATCTCCGTCCCCGTCATCTGCGGTGTCATCGTCCTCATATTCATACTCGCCGTCATCCGCATCTTCTTCGATGACGCCGAACTCATATTCAAATTTCTCATCGCGGTCCGTCAGCACACCGCGCTCCGTGTTGCCCGCAAGGACATCTTCGGCAGCGAGCTTTGCCTTCCTGATCGCAGAGGGCTTTTTCAGCTCCGGCTTCTCCGCCATCGTCGGCGCATCCGCAAACATCGTCGATGTGAATTCCGTCTGCTCTGCTCTGTCGCCGTAGCAGTCGATATCCATCTCGCCGAGCACGACCTGCCGCTTCATCGCCGCAAAAAACACGATATATGCCGCAGCGTTGAACAAGATGCTGACATAGACGCCGTAGCCGAGGATGCCGGGCAGCATGCCGCAGAGCATGATCGCGCAGGTGATGCCGACAATCCATTGCAGTTTTGTGTTCTGCGGGTCAAGCATCAGCAGCGAAAAGCCGACGCCCGCCGAAAACACCGCATGCACGATCACAAGCGGCAGCGAAAGTCCGTTATACGGAATAAACGGCAGCAGCTTGAATTCCAGCAGCATCAGAATAACCTCCGTCACAATATAGACGATCAGGAGCACCTTCATCACACTGCGGGCGCGCACCAGTCTGTCAATCCAGACGATGCTCAACGTAAAGAACGCAAACGCGCTCGTTTCAATGACATAGGCAAAGATCTCGAACAGGATCACAAAATTGCCGTTTTTCGCAAGGGAATAATAATAAATCAGGCAGACCACGATGAACACGATGAACAGCACATTGCCGATCAGACCGAGTTTCATGCAGTCCTCCAGCGTATAGGGGCGCTTCTCCTCGGGCTTCCGCACAGCAGCAGTTCCCTCGCGCTGTGCCCTTCGGCGCGCCTCGCGGGACGGTGCCGCAGGCGGGGCTGCCGGTTTCTTCTTCGCCATAGGCACCTCCCTCTCGTTGACAGATTATTTTGCGGCGAGCGCGCGCTTGCCGATGTCGGTGCGGTAATGCACGCCCTCGAAGCTCACCTGCTTCGCGGCTGCATATGCCTGATCGAGTGCAGACTGCAGCGTCTCGCCGGATGCGGTGACGCCGAGCACTCTGCCGCCCGCGGTCAGGAATGTGCCGTTCTCGAGCTTCGTGCCTGCGTGATAGACAGCCGCGCCCGCGGTCTGACCCTTTTCATCAAGACCCGAGATCGGCTTGCCGGTCTCATACTTGCCGGGATAGCCGCCGCTCGCAAGGATCACGCATGCGCATGCGCCCTGCTTCCACTCGATCGGCAGATCCGTGAGCGCCTGCTTCTCGATCGCCTCCATGATCTCCAGCAGATCGGTTTTCAGCATCGGGAGCACGACCTGTGTCTCCGGATCGCCGAAGCGGCAGTTATACTCAATGACCTTCGGGCCGTCCGGCGTGAGCATCAGCCCGAAATACAGGCAGCCGCGGAAGCTGCGGTTTTCGCCGTTCATCGCGTGCATCGTCGGCAGGAAGATCTCGCGCATGCACTGCTCCGCGATCTCCTTGGTGTAATAGGGATTCGGCGAGACAGTGCCCATGCCGCCGGTATTCTTGCCGCGGTCGCCGTCCAGCGCACGCTTGTGATCCATCGAAGAAATCATCGGCGCGACGGTCTCGCCGTCAGTAAATGCGAGCACAGAGACCTCGGGACCTGTGAGGAACTCCTCGATAACGACATGTGCGCCGCTCTCGCCGAAGATCCTGTCCTCCATGATGGAGTGCACGGCTTCGATTGCCTCATCCTCGTTCTGTGCGATGATGACGCCCTTGCCGAGCGCGAGGCCGTCCGCCTTGACGACGGTCGGGTAGGTATTCTGCTCTCTGATATAGGCAATCGCCTGCCCGGCATCGTCAAAGACCTCGTATTTCGCGGTCGGGATGCCGTATTTCTTCATGAGATGCTTGGAAAAGACCTTGCTGCCCTCGATGATGGCTGCACGCTTCGAGGGGCCGAAGACCTTGAAGCCGTTTTCGCGCATGAGGTCTGCCATGCCGAGCACGAGCGGGTCATCCGGCGCGACAAACACCCAATCGACTGCAAGCTCCTTTGCGAGCGCAAGCATGCCGTCGAGATCGGTCGCCTTGACTGCGTGACACTGTGCATATTTTGCGATGCCGCCGTTTCCGGGGGCGCAGTGCAGCTCAGGCTTCTGCGGACTCTCCGCGAGCTTCATGATAATGGCGTGCTCTCTGCCGCCGCCGCCGACAACAAGTACTTTCATAGTTTTCAGTATCCTTTCAAAAAGGTATCCGCCTTGCGGATGATTTTGAATGGGGCTCTTGCACACTTCGCTGTGCGTTTGCAGGCAAACTCACCCAAGCCCCGCCAAAGGGCTCGCGCCCTTTGGAATCCCGATATGGGGGTTAGATTATTTCAGACATTCAAGCGGGAGTTCGCGGATCTCGCAGAAGTGAATCTTCCTGAGCGAGGGTTCATTGAGCAGCGCACGCATGACGCCGCCGTGACAGACAATCAGCAGCTTTTCGATGTCCGTCCGCTGCGCATAGGGCAGCACCCACGGGAGCACCCGTGCGCGAAGCTGTGCATGCGTCTCCCAGTTGTGATACCGGTGTTCCGGCAGATGCACGCCGCCGCTCTGCTTGTATTCCTGCCAGGCGTCATAGATCTCCTGCGGCGACATCTCTGCGCCGTCTACGTCGGGCATCCACTCGAAAATGCCGACAGCGACTTCGATCGGGCGGTCGATCCGCCGCGAGACGATCGCCGCTGTGTGCAGCGCCCGCGGATAGGGCGAGGAGACGATCAGATCCGCATCCTGTATGCGCGGATCCTTCGAGCCTTCCTCTGCCTGCGCGATGCCCGCCGCCGTCAGCTGCCCGAGCTCTGCGCCCTGCCCTTTCAGACCCATGCGGAAACAATCCTCATAGGTCGGCTCGCCGTGGCGCATGAGATAGATGGTCATATGTGTTCTCCTTCGGTGCGGAATTCACATTGCAAATGAAATCAGTGATGGAACAGTCTCAGCCCGCAGAATGCCATTGCAATGCCGTACTTGTTGCACTGCTCGATGACGAGATCATCGCGGATGGAGCCGCCCGGCTCAACGATGTATTCCACGCCGGACTTGTGTGCACGGTCGATGTTGTCCGGGAACGGGAAGAACGCATCGGAACCGAGGCAGACGCCTGTGTTCTTTGCGATCCATGCCTGACGCTCCTCTTTCGTGAAGACCGGCGGCTTCTCGGTGAAGACACGCTCCCACTCGCCGTCTGCGAGAATATCCATGTAGTCCTCGCCGATGTAGAGGTCGATCGCGTTGTCGCGGTCGGGGCGCTTGATGTCATCGCGGAACGGCAGATTCAGAACCTGCGGTGCCTGTCTGAGCCACCAGTTATCTGCCTTGGTGCCTGCGAGACGGGTGCAGTGGATTCTGGACTGCTGACCTGCGCCGATGCCGATTGCCTGACCGTCCTTGACATAGCAGACGGAGTTCGACTGGGTATATTTCAGCGTGATGAGCGAAACGATGAGGTCAAACTTCTTGTCATCCGGGATGTTCTTGTTCTCGGTGACGATGTTGGAGAGCATGGTCTCCTCATTGATCGCGAGATCGTTTCTGCCCTGCTCGAAGGTGACGCCGAACACTTCCTTGTGCTCGACCTTCGGCGGCTCATAGGCCGGGTCGATCTGGACGATGTTGTAGTTGCCCTTGCGCTTTGTGCGGAGGATCGCCAGCGCCTCGTCGGTGTAGCCCGGAGCGATGATGCCGTCGGAGACCTCGCGTGCGATCAGCGTTGCAGTGATGGCATCGCACTCATCGGAGAGGGAGATCCAGTCGCCGAAGGAGGACATTCTGTCCGCGCCGCGTGCTCTTGCATAGGCACATGCCAGCGGGGAGAGCTCGCCGAGATCATCGACGAAATAGATCTTCTTGAGCGTATCGGAAAGCGGGCGGCCGATGGCAGCGCCTGCCGGGGAGACATGCTTGAAGGAGGTTGCTGCCGGCATGCCGGTCGCAGCCTTCAGCTCGCGGACGAGCTGCCAGCCGTTGAAGGCATCGAGCAGATTGATATAGCCGGGATTGCCCGAAAGCACGGTGATCGGAAGATCACTGCCGTCATTCATGAAGATGCGGGCAGGCTTCTGATTGGGGTTGCAGCCATATTTCAAAAGGCGTTCGGTTTCCATAGCGGTTTCCTTTCCTGCGGCAGTGCCGCATTGCAGTATTCATATTCGGGGGGAACACAGCAGCATGTGCTGCGCCCCGTTTCATTTGCTTTCAGTGATACACGGTGTTGAATGAGAATTTCGAGAAATTGCTCACACGCGTGGGCACAACCTCCGTGATCACACCGGGCTGCACATTGATGTCGCAGACGGTGTAAAGCACAGGATCCTCCGTGAGAAACGGCGGTGCCGGTTCTGTTTCCCTGTCCCACCAGCCGAACGCCGCAATCAGCATCCGGTGCACGCCGGCGGGCAGTGTCATGAGCCCGGAGCGGCAGGTCTTTCCTGCTTCCACGATCACATATTTTGACTCTGTGCAGAAGACATAGTAGGAGCCGTCCGCCATGCTCAGCAACCCGCTTCCGGGCGGCACGGTTGTGAGCAGCATCCCGACATGATCCGGCAGCAGCGCACGCATCATCGCAAGCTGCGTCAGCGCAGGGTCCGGCACATCCTGATAGGGCACAAAGCCCTTCACATCCCGTGCCTGATTGATCATCTCCAGACCGCCCTTCAGAGAGGGGTTCAGCCTCGCCTGCGGTGCGGCATGAAAGACAGCGTGAAGCTGAATGAAGCTGCCGCACTGCGCAGCCTCGTCGATTGCACTGCGAAAATTATTCAAGAGAGATCACCCCTGCTTCTTGCCGAAGCGGTTGACGATCTTGCTCGTTGCATTGCCGGTCGCCGGGTCGATATAGCGCACAAAGAGCGAGATCTTGTTATCCGGATTGAGGCTGTCCCAGATCAGTGAGGTGAAGCCGTCGATGTCATCCGGGATCGCGACGAGCTTCGGCTCACCCTGAAAGCTCGGCAGCGGATTGCCGTCGCCGACATAGGTGTGAATGAAGTGACCCTGACCTGCGAGCGGATTCTCATAGGAGAAGGTGAAGCGCTGGCAGGAGGCGGGGTTGCCCTCTGCGCTCTTCAGAATCGACAGCGCGTAGTTGAAATCGCCCTTCTCGCAGCGGATGATGCCGGAGATTCTGGGGGTGAAGTTCGGGTCATCCGGCTCAAACTTGCGGGCACGGAGCGCCTGCTCAAAGGTGAACTGGTGATCCATCGCCTCATAGATGGTATCGGTCTGGTCGCCGTTGGTGACGATGGTCTTATTGCCGAGCACGCGCACCGGCGAATAGATGATCAGCGAGGGATCGCTGCACTTCGAGGGGTCACATGCCTCCGTGCGGATGCCGTTGCCGTCCGGCACAAACACGCGGTTGCGGGAGTTCTCGCTTCTGCCCATGATGAAGTAGGCAGCGACCGCGAATTTGCCGTTTGCGGACTTGCCGAGGATGATGCCGCGGCCCGGGTAGCTGTTCTGCTGAAGCTCGTGTGCCAGTGAAATCATTGCCATGATGATACCTCCAAGTTTTCATATAAAGGGCAGACGCTGTGACGCGCCGCCGGTTTGATAAAAGCTGTCTGCTTGCCGGGTCAGCTCCGCGCAATGAGATAGGTGTCGCCGCCGCAGCCATTCAGCAGAATATGCTCCGCCGTGACTGCCTGCACCGACCAGTACCAGCCGCCGTCTGCGGGGAAGGCACAGCCGTTTTCCGCAAAGCAGCCTTCCTGCGGATGATAGGGCTGCCGCATCACCGTCAGATCGGGGATCATCCGGCATTCATTCCGCCGCAGCACAATGCCGGGCAGCATCGCATAGCCTTTTTCGCAGTAGCCGTTCTGCCCGAGCCGGCAGTAGATCATATCCTTCCGCGCAAGAAACACAGCAGCAAAGTGCTCCGTGATGATTTCCGCGCAGATGCCGTCTTCGCCGGTCTCGTATGCGTATGCCTTCTGATTCCGGCGTGCCATTTCCGCCGCAAGGCTCTCGCCTGCGGGCTGTGTGCCGTCTGATGATTCGCAGAGCGTCATCGGATATTCAGTTCCGTCATACAGCGTCCAGATCATTGCGCTGTCTGTTTCCGTGAAGCGGTCCGCCGCATGATTTGCAAATACAGCCTGTGCCGCAGAGGAGTCTGCCGTCAAAACGCCCTGCATCTGTTTGCAGTATTCCGTGCGGCCATTTTCGCCGCATGCTGCGCTGACAAGGCCGTTCTCGCGGCCATACAGAAGGGCGGCAATGCGCGCGCCCTGCCGCAGAAACACAATGCAGAAATCATCGCTCACCGCGGCTGCGGCATGTGTGCCGAGACAGATCCTGTTCATTCGCGGATTGTCACATGATTGCCGCGCACTCTGAGCTTGCCCTCGCAGAAGAGCCGCACCGCCTCGGGCAGAATCTTCCACTCAGCCTCCTCCATCACGCGCTTTTGCAGGATCTCGGGCGTATCGCCCTCCTGCACCGCGACTGCCTTCTGCAAAATGATCGGGCCGCCGTCGCAGACCTCATTGACGAAATGCACGGTCGCGCCGGTGAGCTTCACGCCCTTTTCGAGCGCCGCCTCATGCACATGCAGCCCGTAGAAGCCCTTGCCGCAGAAGCTCGGGATCAGTGCCGGGTGCACATTGATGATCTTGTTCGGATAGGCGCGGCAGATCTTTGCGTCAAGGATCGTCATGAAGCCCGCCTGCACGATGAGATCGGCATATTCCTCATAGAATGCCTCCATCATCGCATCGGTATACTGCTCGACGGTGAGAAACTGCTTGCGCGGGATCACGCGGGTCGGAATGCCCGCATTTTTTGCACGCACGAGCGCATAGGCATCGGGCTTCGAGCTGATGACGCAGGAAATGCGTCCGCCGCCGAGTTCCCCGCGGTTCTGCGCATCAATGAGCGCCTGTAAATTCGTGCCGCCGCCCGAGACCAGCACAATGATCTTCTTGTCGTCTGCCATTGGAATCGCCTCCCTTATGATTTCAGTTGAGAATTTGCGAGCCTGGATTCCCGCATATCGTTGATCAGCAAACAGCCCTCGCCGTGTGCCGCCGCAAGAGCCGGTGCCGTTTTGTTTCGTTTCATCGAATTGCTCCGTCAGTCATTCTGCTTCTGATAATACTCCCGCAGATTTTCCTCCAGTGTGCCCCAGAGGCTGCGTTCCGTATTCTCTTCGGCGGTATCAAGCACCTCGCCGCAGAGCACGGTCTCGCGCCAGAGCAGTGAGACACTGTCCTCGCCTGTCTCCCCGCGCTGCCGGAGCTGAAAGGTACAGCTTTTCGGCGCTTCGCCCGCCGCAAGGAACGCTTCATATGCAGCCTGAATCTGCGTGAGATAGGGCGCTGCATCCGTTTCGGGGGAAAGCGTCACGCTGACCGCCCAGTACCACTGCGGATCGTCCGCCGCGGTCAGCCAGTCTGCCTCGCAGACCTGCCAGCCTGTCACCGGCCGGATATGCATGGCGCAGAGTGCCGCGCCGAGCGTGTCATTCCGGCTGAGCCCGACCGTATTGCCGCTTTGGACTGCACAGAGCAGCTGCACATCGAGCCGCCCGCCGTCCTCGAAGGACATGCCGGTTTCCGTCGGCGTGCCGCTGAAATATTCCGGCAGCACATGCGCGATATAATCCGCACGGCAGACAGACGCGAGCTCCTCCGTCACCGCCGTTTCCAGCACGGCGTCATAGTAGCTCTGTGCGTTCCGGTAAGATTCCGCCGCCTTTTCGTCATAGGGCAGAACAGAAAGCGGCATCCGGTGCTCTTCGCCGTTTTTGTCGCTGTAAACGATCGTATACAGATGCACGAGGTCATCCTGTATCTTTTCAAATCTGCACGCGGCATCGTCGCCGAAGCAATACTTGAAATATGCCGGGTACCGCTCCGAAAGATCGGTGTTGCCGTCGCCGGCACAGCCGCAGAGCAGGAGCATGGCAGCTCCGCAGAGCAGCGGCAGCCGCACCCTGTGTTTATGCGATGATAACGCCCTCATCACTCTCCACCAGCTCACCGAGGACATATGCCGTCTCGCCCGCTGCGTTCAGCACGGAGACTGCCTTGTCGGCATCCTCAGCCGCGACGGACACAATCATGCCGACGCCCATGTTGAAGGTGTTGAACATATCGCGCTCCGGGATCTTGCCGGTCGCTGCGATCAGATCGAAGATCGGCAGCACGCGGACATTTGCACGCGGGATGCGTGCGGAGATGCCGTCCGGCAGGCTGCGCGGGATATTCTCATAGAAGCCGCCGCCGGTGATGTGCGAGATCGACTTCACCCTGACCTGATCAAGCAGCGCCATGATCGGCTTCACATAGATGCGGGTCGGGGTCAGCAGACATTCACCGAGGGTCGAGCCGAGATCGGCATAATGCCGTGCGAGATTCGATTCATTGACATTGAATACCTTGCGCACGAGCGAGAATCCGTTGGAATGCACGCCGCTCGATGCGATCGCGATGAGCACATCGCCCGCCTTCTGCGAATCGGGCTTCAGGATGTTCTTCTCATCGACCAGACCGACAGAGAAGCCCGCAAGGTCATATTCCTCCTCCGGCATGAGGCCCGGATGCTCCGCGGTCTCGCCGCCGACGAGCGCACATTCTGCCTGCACGCAGCCCTCCGCCACGCCGGACACAATCGTTGCGATCTTCTCCGGGATGTTTCTGCCGCATGCGATGTAATCGAGGAAGCACTGCGGCTTCGCACCGCAGCAGATGATGTCATTGACGCACATTGCGACGCAGTCGATGCCGACGGTGTCGTGCTTATCCATGATGAATGCGAGCTTGATCTTGGTGCCGACGCCGTCTGTGCCGGAGACCAGCACAGGGGACTCCATGCCCTTGACATTGAGGCGGAAGAGCCCGCCGAAGCCGCCGATGCCCTCCATGACGCCTGCGGTCGCGGTGCGTGCGACATACTGCTTCATCAGGTCAACCGCACGGTAGCCTGCGGTGACATCCACGCCTGCCTGTGCATAGCTCTCAGAAAAACTGTTCTTTGCGTGTGCCATATATAAATCCTCCTGTAAATTGGGGGTGCGTATTCCGTCCACAGTCTGCATGCGCAATCGCCGGCGATCCCGTGCGAAGGCATGCAGCTTTTATTCCTCGCCGGTGAAGCAGTAGGTGCAGAGCGAGTCGGGATCAATGCCGACCGCCTTTTTCACATCTGCCAGCAGATGATACTTGAGCGAGGTGAAATTCAGACGCTTTGCAATCTCATCGACCATTGCGTGATAGCGGTCCGTGCCGTCGGTGCAGTAGTCTGCGAGATAGCGGTCATCGCCGTCGAAATCGCGGATGACGCGCCGCGCAATGAGATCGAGCTCCGATTTGCTCGGCGAGAAATTGAGATACTTGCAGCCGAACATCGAAGGCGGCGAAGCAGAACGGATATGCACTGCCTCTGCGCCGTTTTTATAGAGGAATTCCACGGTGTTGCGCATCTGTGTGCCGCGCACCACGGAATCGTCAAGGAACAGCAGCTTCTTGCCGCGGATGAGCTGCTCCACGGGGATCAGCTTCATATGCGCCGTGAGGTCGCGGATGGACTGCTTTGCCGGTGTGAAGCTGCGCACCCATGTCGGGGTATATTTGATGAACGGGCGGGCAAACTTGATGCCGCTCTCGTTCGCATAGCCGATCGCGTGACCGTTGCCGGATTCCGGCACGCCCGCGACATAATCGACATCAATGCCCTTGTCGCGCTTCGCGAGCAGAGCGCCGCAGTTGTTGCGCATGACCTCGACATTCACGCCCTCATAGCAGGAGGTCGTGTAGCCGTAATAGATCCAGAGGAAGGCGCAGATCTTCATTTTCCTGTTCGGCGCCATCACGGTCTCACAGGAGTCCGGCGTCATGAACACAATTTCGCCGGGACCCAGATCGCGCTCGTATTTGTAGCCGAGATTCATGTACGAAAACGACTCAAATGCGGCGCAGTAGGCGTCCTGCTGCCTGCCGATGATCACCGGCGTTCTGCCGAGATAATCGCGTGCGGCATAGATGCCGTCCTTTGTCATGAGCAGCAGCGTCATGGAGCCGTCGATCTGCTCCTGCGCGTAGCGGATGCCCTCAGGGATCGTATCGCACTGATTGATCAGCGCTGCGACCAGCTCCGTCGGATTGACAAGGCTGCCGCTCGACTCCTGAAAATGCCCGCCCTTTGCGATGATCGCATTGACAAGCTGCTCCGTATTGTTGATCCTGCCGACTGTTGTCAGGGCATAGCTGCCCAGATGCGAGCGCACAAGGATCGGCTGCGGGTCGGTATCGCTGATGCAGCCGATGCCCATGATGCCGTGCATGTCCTCCACATCATCCGCAAACTTCGTGCGGAAGGGTGCGCTTTCGATGTTGTGAATCGCACGCTGGAAGCCGTCCTCAAGATCATAGACCGCCATGCCGCCTCTCCGCGCACCGAGATGCGTGTGATAATCAATGCCGAAAAAGAGATCTGCCGTGATGTCGCGCTTCGACACCGCGCCAAAAATTCCTCCCATAAGCTCCTCCGATTAAGGTATCTCCGATGGATTTTGAATGGGGCTCTGCCCCAAACCCCGCCAAAGGGTCAGAGACCCTTTGGAATCCCGATGTGGGATAAAGGCAAGAGGTGTAATGCGAAATCAGCGCGGATCATTCCGCATTCCGCATTCTGCACGCAAAGATTATGCGTTCTCCTTGAGGCGCTTCATGATCTCCTGATATGCCTCCTCGACACCGCCCATATCTCTGCGGAAGCGGTCCTTGTCGAGCTTCTCGTGGGTCGTAGAATCCCAGAAGCGGCAGGTATCGGGCGAGATCTCGTCTGCGAGGACAATCTGACCGTGGAATCTGCCGAACTCGATCTTGAAGTCGATCAGGTCGATGTTGAGCTTCTTGAAGAAGCCGACCATGAACTCATTGACCTTGAACGCATACTTTGCGATGGTGTCGATCTCCTCCTTGGTGGCGAGGCCGAGCGCCAGTGCGTAGTAATCGTTGATGAACGGATCGTGCAGATCATCGTTCTTGTAGCTGAACTCGAGGATCGGGCAGAGGAGCTTCCTGCCTTCCTCAACGCCCATTCTCTTGGAGAAGCTGCCTGCTGCGACATTGCGCACGATGACCTCGAGCGGCACGATCTCAACCTTCTTGACGAGGGTCTCGCGCTCGGAGAGCTCCTCGACGAAATGCGTCGGGACGCCTTCCTTCTCGATCATCCGGAACATGACATTGGTCATCTGGTTGTTGATGACGCCCTTGCCCTTGATGGTGCCGCGCTTTGCGCCGTCGCCTGCGGTCGCGTCATCCTTGTAATCGACGATCACGAGATCGGGATCGGAGGTTGCAAAAACCTTCTTTGCCTTGCCCTCATAGAGCTGCTCGCCTTTTGTTACGTTTGCCATTGTAGTTTCCTCCCAAAATTTACAATCAATATTATCGCCGCACGCTTTCGTGCGGTTGCTGACTCAGTTTGTGAGCGGTCTGCCCCCTGCATCAAGAAGCGGAGAGAAGCCGCAAAGGTCATCGTTGGTGACATACTGCACGCCGGTTTTCGTATCGGTGAAGACCAGCAGGATGCGGTCGCCGAAGGGCTGCGAGCCCGTCAGCCGGAAGCGCGGTGTATCCGCTGCCGGTGCAGGCGCCTCCTGCGGATATGCCGGCGACACGACCTCGATGCCGGGAATCTCCGTCAGCAGCGGAATCTCCTGCGGTGCGGCAGCCTCCGCTGCGGGGAACTCCTCCCCGGAGACCGTTTTCCGCATGCGTTTGAGCTCCGTCTCCGTGAGCCCCATCTCCCGGATCTGCCGTTCTGCGCCCGGGTCGCCCGAGGTCATCGCGCAGAGGATGCAGAGCTGCTTTTCCCCGGCAAGGATCGCTGCGGGCAGCTTTCCGCATGCTTCACAGGTTGTCATATGTCTCAGAGTTCCCGGAGCTTTTCCTGAAGCGCGGCGTCCTTCTTCTGCACGCCCGCAATCATCTCCGCCTTGCGGCTTCTGAGCTGCTCTGCGAGCGTCTCATCCGAGAGCGCAAGCATCTGCACTGCGAGAATCGCCGCATTCTTTGCGCCGTCGATGCCGACTGTCGCGACCGGGATCCCCGGAGGCATCATGACCGTCGCCAGCAGGGCATCCATGCCCTCCAGCGCAGCGCTCTTGCACGGGATGCCGATGACCGGCAGCGTCGTGTGACCTGCGATAACGCCCGCGAGATGTGCCGCCATGCCCGCCGCACAGATGATCACGCCGAAGCCGTTTTCCGCAGCCTTCTCCGCGAACTCCGCCGCCAGTGCAGGGGTGCGGTGTGCGCTCATCACATGTGCCTCATAGGGCACGCCGAAGCTCCTGAGCTCGGTGATTGCATTCTTGACAACAGGCAGATCGCTGTCACTGCCCATGATCACTGCTACTTTTTTCATAAGACCGTTCCTTTCGTTATGTGGGGACAGCAGCGGAGACCGCCGCCATCTGTGTATCCGTAAATCCGCTGTAAGTATAAGCCCCCGCCGCATTGCGCGAGACCGTCAGATACATCGCGGTATTGACGACCTCGGGTTTCCCCTCGGCGTGGTTGCGTTTATAGGTGACCTGGAGCTGCATGAGATAGGTGGGGTAGCCGCCCGTTTGCAGCAGCTTCAGGCGGCTGACATCCGCCGCAGCAAGCGTGCAGTTCCGGTAGCGGTAGCCGACCTTCAGTTCCGCGGGATTCTCCGCTGTCAGCAGCGCACTGTCCGGCGCCTCGCCGGTCAGGAAAAGGTAGCTGAGATAATCCGCCGCCGCGTTTCCGAGCGAGAGCAGCACTTCATCCTCCGGGCAGCTCCGCAGCGCACCCGCATCAAATTCCATGCGCACATTGTGCAGACCGACCGCGTGCTCGGAATACCAGCGCTCGCGCCGGAGCCTGCCGCCCTCGACGGCATACTTGAAGACATTGTGACCGGCAGTCAGTGTCAGCAGATCGTTTTCATAGGTGCAGGTGTCCCAGGAGGCGTCCTGCCAGCGCGTGCCGTCCCCGTGATAGAGGTGGTAGCGCTCGCGGCTGCCCTCGGTGATCTCCGCAGCCCAGATGTCGTCTGCGATCTGGTGAAATGAGGTGTATATCAGCGGTACGATGAGGTCGCCGTTTATGCCGAGCAGCCCGAAGCGGTCATTCTCGCCGCCGCCTCTGCGCGCAATCAGGACGCTGTCGCTCATCATCCGCAGCGAATACCATTCCGGCTCAATCAGCATTCTGCCCGATGCACTCCGCAGTCCCCAGAGACCGCTGTCTCCATAGAGTGAAACGGGTGCGCTGTCTGCGGGCGCTGCCTGTGAGCGCTCCTCATTGCCGGAGCGCTCCGCATGATCCCTTCCGCGGCTCGCGGCAAAGGCGCCGCAGCAGAGTGCCAGCGTCAGCAGCACAAGCACCGGGATCCGGTATCTGCCGTTATGATTCGTCGTCGTCATGTGCGAAATTGTCGGTGTTCTCCTCGGTCTCGCGGATCAGGTAGACCGGGCGGTGCTTCACCTCAAGATAGGTCTTCGAGAGATAGAGCCCCAGAATGCCGGTGCAGAAAAGCTGCAAACCGCCGAGGAAGAAGATCGAGCAGATGAGCGTCGGGAAGCCGGCAACCGGCTCGCCGAACACAATCTTTTTGATCACGGTCGCGATGACCATGATCACTGCGATAAGGCAGGAAATCATGCCGAGGATTGTGGAAATCGTCAGGGGCGCCGTCGAGAAGCCGATGATGCCCTCGATGGAATAGCGGAAAAGCCCCCAGAAGCTCCACGCGGTCGTGCCCGCTGCGCGCTCGACATTTTCATATTCGATGTATTTCACGCGGAATCCGACCCACGAGAAGATGCCCTTCGAGAAGCGGTTGTATTCCGTCATGGAGAGCACCGCATCGACCATCTGCCGGGTCATGAAGCGGAAATCCTGTGCGCCGTCCACGATCTCTGTCTGCGAGATCTTGTTCATGATGCGGTAGAAGAGCCGTGCGAACCACGAACGGATCTTCGATTCGCCCGCTCTGCTGACGCGCCGTGTTGTGGCGCAGTCATACTTTCCGCTTGCGACTGCTTCATACATCTGCGGCAGGAACGCCGGCGGGTGCTGCAAATCGGCATCCATTACGACGCAGTAGTCGCCCTTCGCGTGGGAAAGCCCGGCATACATGCCTGCCTCCTTGCCGAAGTTGCGCGAGAAGGAGATGAACCGCACGCGCCTGTCCTGCTTCGCGAGCTTCCGCAGGTCGCGCAGGGTGTGATCCTTCGAGCCGTCGTCGATGAAAAGATATTCAAATGTGAGCTCGGGATGCGCCGTCTGCATCTCCGCCGAGACCTTTGTGATCTCCGCGTAGAAGAGGGGGAGCACCTCCTCCTCGTTATAGCACGGTACGATGACCGAGATGAGCTTTTGTTCTGCCAAAACTGTTCCCTCCGGTTTCCGTCTGCTGCTTGTGCCTTCTGCAAATGCACATAAGCATACAACATATATTATAACCGATAATCGCCAAAAAAGCAAGAGGAAAAGCAAATTTCCGGCGCTCCGGCGCGATTCTGTGCATATCCACAAAAATATGCCCCCGACAAATCAGAGTTTGCCGGGGGAGCACTTTCGACGGTTCTATGTGGGGACTCCGTCCCCACGCCCCTGCTGAGGGGATAGCGATCCCCTCAGACTCCCCTATCTCA
>JAEEXH010000064.1 GCA_016291435.1 Oscillospiraceae bacterium | reverse complement strand
AGCGAAAACACAAAAGACTCTGTGCACTTGTGCAGAGCAGGAGGATATAATGAAAGCAACAGGTATTGTACGCAGAATCGACGATCTCGGGCGCGTGGTGATCCCGAAGGAAATCCGCAGAACTATGAGAATCCGGGAGGGCGACCCCCTCGAAATCTACACCAGCACCGAAGGTGAGGTCGTGTTTCGGAAGTATTCCGCGCTGGGCGAGATGAGCGAGAATGCGTCGCAGGTCGCGGAGATTATGCAGCGGCTTGCGGGATGCCCGGTCATCGTGTTTGACTGCGACCATGTGATTGCGGTTTCCGGCGCGCAGAAGCGGGAGTTCAGTGAGCGGCGCGTGTCGCAGGATCTTGAGGAGATCATGGAATCCCGCCGTGCCTATTATGCTGAAGCGGGCAAGGAACGCATGAAGCCTGCGGAGGGGATTCCGCGCACCGCGCTTGCAGCCCAGCCGATCATCACGGCAGGCGATGTGACGGGTGCAGTGGCGTTTCTGGACAGTGCAGATCCGTCAAAGACGACTGTGCCGACCGATCTTCAGCGTTCTCTCATTACGGCAGCCTCACAGTTTCTCGGGCGGCAGCTCGAGGCATAAAAAGACCGGCAGCTCCGATTGTATGCGAAGCTGCCGGTTTCATATCGGTTTCAGTTCATCTCAAATCCCGCGAGCAGGCGGAGCAGCCATCTCAGATCCTGCTGATCCAGCGTGCCGTCTGCAACACAGTCTGCGTTGTGCTTGGATGCTGCGCTGAGGGTAATGTCCGAGCCGGCGATTGCTTTTGCAAGCATGACCGCATCTGCGAGATCGGGCAAGCCGTCCAGATCGACATCACCCTTGACGGTCGAGACCTTTGCGGTTGTCTCGGTGGTGCTGCTTTCCTCAGATTCAGTTGCAGCGGAAACGGTTGTTTCGGTTGTTTCGGAGGAGGATTCCGTTTCAGCGGTGCTTTCTGAGATCGAGGCGGACGATGCAGTTGTCGTTTCGGTTGCAGTGGTCTCGGTGGTGGTCGAAGATCTCCTTGTGCGCGAGGTCGAAGAGGTCGAAGACTCCGACGTTGCCGAGGTGGTTGTTTCCGTGGATTCCGATGTTTCGGAGGAGGTGGTTGTCGATGCAGATTCCTCCGTCGATGCGGTTTCCGAGGCTGTGGTTTCAGATTCCGTTGCCGCGGTTGTTGTGGTGGTAGTCGTTTCAGATGTTGTTGTGGTCGTGGCAGTCGTGGTGGTTTCAGTCGTTGTGGTCACGGTCTCCGCTGTCGTAGTTGTCGTTTCGGTCTCAGAGGTTGTGGTTTCGGTTGTTGCGGTGGTGGTCTCCGTATCACTCTCCGCGGGGAGCTCCGGCATCTGTGCAGTGCGGTATTCCGCATCGAAGGTGTAGGTGCTCTCATCCGTGAAGGTCGGCGATTCCATCAGCTGATAGGTCATTACGCCGTCTGCGCTGATCTCCATGCCGAAGATCGAGCCCGCCGCAGTCTCTGTCTTGCCGAGCACATGGAATGACTGCACATCCGAGCCGTCGAGTGCCGCTGATTTGATTTCAGTCGGTGTCGTAAAGTAGATCCGGTCGCCCCAGATCTCTGCGATGCTGTAACAGTTGAGGAAGACGCCGCCGTCCGGTGCTTCCCAGTAAATGTGATTGGTCAGCAGCGTTTCCGGCGTCTGCCCGAGACGACATTTTGTCAGTGTCCCCTTGATCTGATCGACAGATTTGACCTGATTCGGGTCTGTGCGGATCGTCATGAGGAAGCTGCCGTCCGGCATGACCGTCGCTGCATCCAGTGCATTGATCCAGAACGCATCGCTGTAGCTGTCATCTTCGCAGGTGATTGTGCCGTCATAGCCGAAAACATACCAGTCGGAAGCGGCATGATTGACGTCGCTCTGCATGTATTCATCGGAGCGGAGCAGATAGAAATGTGCGGAAACACCGAGCATATTCGGCACCGCATCATCATTCGTTGCGTCCACATGATACCAGTTTCCGTCGAGATACACAACATTCCACATATGCTTCAGCTCATCGGTCGCGAGCGCATAGCAGGGGATTCCGACCTCACGGCAGAGCAGGCACATTGCGAGCGCATAGCCCTGGCAGACCGCTTCCCCGCCGAGCAGCGCGGAATAGGCGTCATAGTTTGTGAAGCTGAAATCATAGGTGCAGCACTGCGCGAGATGATCGTGAAAATAGAGCACCTTCTCGGCATCGGTCCAGTCGGGATAAATCCCGTCCACTATCCGCTGAATTTCCGCATCCAGTGCTTCCTGCTTCTTTGCGACATTCTTTGCGGTGTCGTTGTAGTTGACAGTGATGCGGGTGAGCTTGCTGTTTGCCTCACTTGTCGGATAGCTGAACGATGTGCCGACATAGAACCAGCTTGCATCGGAATAGAGTGTCTCGTAGTAGATTTCCGTGAACTCATCGAGCGTCAGACCGTAGTCCTTCACGGAAACAGTCGTGGTCATATTCGCCCATGCGTTTCTGAGGCGTGTTTCCAGCGGCTCTGTCGCTGCCGCAAATGCAGAACAGGGCAAAGCAGCCGTACAGACCGCGCCGCTCAGCAAAACGGCGGCAGCACGCAGAATCAGTCTGTGCTTCATTTTGCATTCCTCCTCGGGGTGTTCCGGAAAAAACGGTCGGTGCGGTTTGCCCCTGATCACGCGCAGGATCGCGCCGCGCAATATTTTCTGTAATTTTATTATAGCACAAACAGCGCCCGGATTCCAGCGTCAAAACGCTGAAAAACGAGCGCTGAATTTGTGTTGTCCAGACAAAAAAACGCGTTTTTTAGAATCTGTTTCAGATTTGCTGCGGGATGGTCAGCGGAACCGGGAATCACCGCCGGAATTTTGCGCTGCCTTCAGGCGAAGCCAGTCAGAAGCGAGTGCAACGAATTCTGAGTTCGTCGGCTTGTGCGTCGGGATATTTGCCAGTCTGCAAAGGGAATAAATGCCCTTTTCGCTGCAGTTTTCACGCCATGCCCATGCCTGATTGATTGCGTTGCGGATGCTTCGCTCGACCCGTTTTGCAGTGACAGCGTATTCGGATGCGACTGCGGAATAAATCTGCGTGATCTTATTGCGGTCCGGGCTGCTGCTGCGGTAGAGGATCGCCGAACGGAGATAGTGAAATCCGTTCATATGTACGGGAATGCTGCAATCATGCAGCAGAGCGGTTACATCCAGCAGATATGCCTCCGCAGGCTGCAAAGCCGCATCCGGCTGAGTCTCGGCACCGCAAAGACCGCCGAGCAACTCCGAAAGCTGATCCAGGTCGTCCGGCTGAAGCAGGCAGGGGATCTTGAGCGCTGTGAGCATGCGCTCCAGATACGGATTGCCGCTTCCGAGAAAGGCGATACAGTGAATATCACTGACGGATGAGAGCTGTCGGATAAAGCTCTGAATATCCATCGTGACAGCAGAAAAATTGAAAATGATCCTGTCAGGATGCTCTGTGCGGATGCCCTGCATCAGATCGTCGGGCGTTTGCGGTCTTGTAAAAGCCCAGATCCCTTGCTTTCGCAGCAGGTCAGCGGAAACCGTTGCAAAAGCGTCGCCGATATCCGCTACCAGGACCCGCGTTTGCTTTTGTGTCATTCGATTGCCTCCGGGTTTTCTTTTGTACGTATTCTGTTCGTAAAATGCGCAAATTACAATCATATTATATCAGTTTACAGTCTGTTCGTCAAGTGGAAAAATTGCGGATTATAAGCAAGTTTCAGGAATCTGCAATAAAAATGTCGATTTCTGTCGCACACATCTGCGAAGCTCTGTATCCGTCCGTTTATTCCGATATATTTTTATCTGGGACTTGACATTTTTCTGTGAAAATGGTATAATAGGGTAGAAATGAGAAAAGGAGGCTTCGCTATGGCATCTGCGAAGAATATGGTTCTTGCAGGCGATTACGCCGGGCTGCGTGTCTTCCGCATGTCGGCTACGCTTGCGTACATCTCAGGCACTATGAAGAAAATGGATGATATTTACCTGACGCCGGAAACCGTCGCACGCTATGAACTGATGACGGATGACATCGTGCGCTCGGGCAATTCCCTGCTGCTGACAGGTCCGCTGGATCCGGGCAGCCTGCTGAAGCTGCGGCTCAGAGCATCGGCGGCGATGCAGGATAAGGGCATCTACACGATCGCGGTGAAATTCACCGACGGCAAGCGCTCGCTGATGGAGGTCGATGACAAGATCTATGCCGCCATCGCAAGAAGGATTGCACCGTAACAAAGCGGAAGGCTCCCGGCATTTCAGGTCGGGAGCCTTTCTAAGTAATTGTCGCTTCGCAGGCGACCTTTTTCCTCCGGCTGTGTGCTATACTGTAATCACAGAGGGACGGAACCGCCGTCCCGCAGACACATAAAGGAGGATACAATCATGAAGAAGAACAACATCACTGAGCTCGTGTTCCTGCTCGACCGCAGCGGCTCTATGGCAGGGCTGGAGAGCGACACCATCGGCGGCTTCAACGGCATGATCGAAAAGCAGAAGAAGGAGGAGGGCGCGGTATATGTCTCCACCGTGCTCTTCGATGACCGGACGGAGGTGCTGCATGACCGCATCCCGCTCGATACCGTGCAGCCTCTCACAGACAAGGATTACACCGTCCGCGGCTGCACAGCATTGCTCGATGCCGTCGGCAGGTCGATCGTTCACATCCGCAATATCCATAAATATGCGCGGCCCGAGGATATCCCCGCACACACCATGTTCATCATCACGACCGACGGGCTTGAGAATGCCAGCCGCGAATATACCTACGCAAAGCTCCGGCAGCTGATCGAAGCGCAGAAAGAGCAAGGCTGGGAGTTCCTGTTCATCGGCGCGAACATCGACGCGATCGGTGAGGCAGCGAAGGTCGGCATCTCCGCGAACCGCGCTGTGAACTATCACTCCGATGAGAGAGGCACACATGCGCTCTTCGGTGCGGTCAGCAGAAGCATCAGCACGATGCGTGCATGCGCAGCCGTGCCCGAGGACTGGGCAGAGGAGATCGAAGCGGACAACGCCAGCAGATAAACCGAAACCGCCGTCCGGTTCATAATTCCGGGCGGCGGTTTTCATGTGATGCGGTTTACATTGCGGCGAGCTCCTCCTCGGAATCGCCGCGGGAATCGGCATCCTGTGCGTTCAGTGAGAAGGCGACACGCTTGACGCGCTGTTCCTCCATTTGCAGCACCGTGACTGTGAACCAGTCGCCGGTGAAGGTCTCGCCGACCTGCGGGATATGTCCCGCAAGCTCTGTCACCCAGCCGCCGACCGACGCGCATTCCGTCGTGATCCGGCTGTCCGGGAGCTCCAGTGCATCAAGCAGATCCCCGATGCCGAATTCGCCGGAGATCTCATAGATACCGTCATCGCGGCGGGTGAGCAGGGGAATGACCTCGTCTGCCTCATCGTAGATCTCGCCGACCAGCTCCTCGATGATATCCTCAAGCGTGACGATGCCCTTTGTGCCGCCGTGCTGATCGAGCACGACCGCAATATGCGATTTGCTGCGCTGCATCTGCCGCATTGCTTCACTGATGCGTGCGAATTCCGGCAGCCGGAGAATCGGTTTCAGGATCGGGCGGATGCTGTCTGCGCCGGTTTCCAGCAGCGCAAAGAAATCCTTTTCTGTGATAAAGCCCGTCATATCGTCGATGGAATCTTCATAGACCGGCAGGCGGGAATAGCGCTCCGAGAGGAAGATCTGCTTGATTTCTGCAATCGGCAGATCATGCGGGATTGCGGTGACATGCACGCGGGGCACAAGAACTTCCGTGACGGAGATCTCATCAAATTCGAGTGCCGAGCGGACAAGATCGCTTTCCTGCTCCTCCAGCACGCCCTCCTCCTCGATCTGCTCCACGATGACCTTGAGCTCATCCTCTGTGACAGACGGTGCCTCTTTCTCTTTGCCCTGCACAGCGCGGGAGAGCACATTGAACAGCAGAATAAAGGGCGTGAAGAGCCAGATCAGACCTTTCAGAGGTGCGGCAAAGGCACATGCCATCTTTTCGGCATGTGTTTTTGCGTAGGATTTCGGCAAAATCTCGCCGAAGATCAGCACGAGCACCGTCATAGCGAGCGTCGAGATACCGACGCCCCCGCTCCCGAACCACTGCGTAAAGAGGATCGTGCCGAGCGACGCAGAGAAGATATTGACCAGATTGTTGCCGATCAGTATGGCAGTCAGAGCCTTGTCGAAGGCTTCTGCAAGCGCGAGCGCATTTGCAGCGCGGCGGCTGCCCTGCTGAGCAGCAGCTTTCAGGCGAATCTTGTTGACGCTGGAAAACGCGGTCTCGCAGGCGGAAAAGAGCGCTGACAGCAAGAGCAGCCCAAGGATCGCGGCGGCGTATAGCATAGAAAATCCTTTCTTCCGATATAATGCAAAATCCACTCCCGGAACGGAAGTGGATTTCAGGATGAGGATGAGCGGACTTGAACCGATGACCCCCTGCATGTCAAGCAGGTACTCTAACCAACTGAGCTACACCCTCACAACAGAATCTATTATAGCACAGATCTTTCGATTTGTCAACCCCTATTTTCACTTTTTTCAAAAAATTTTTCGCCGCAGAAAAATACGAAGCAGCACTGCCTGCACGGGAGGCAATGCTGCTGTGCCATTCTCATAAAAAGGAGGCGCGGGAACTGAGACCGAAGTCCAGTCCCGCAAATGAAAGAAGCCTTCATGATATGAAAAATGGAAACGCGTAATTTACAGTGCGGACAGCCCGTCCGCTATATGCCGGTCAGATGCCGGCGTACCTCATCGACCACATCGGAAACACGTCCTTTCGGGTGGAGTTGTGAAATGCAGCGGCTCCGACGCCGCTAGCTGTCAGCAGCCTTTCCCATTGGAAACACATCCTTTTTCAGTCGGGTTTTATTATCTCGGAAATTTCAGAATCAGCCCGCGGATCAGCGGGGAGCGGCCTTACCGCCAAACTGTGCTGCACATCGGAAGCACATCCTTTCTGATACTATTTATAATGCGTTGAATTTTTGAGCACATCAGAACCGGTGCTCCTCGAACCTGTCAGCCCATCGGTAACGCCTCCTTTTCGGCGGACTTTCTGATTTACGGTTCAATCTTCATTTAACTTTGTCATCTTCTCTGCTGTTGTTTGTATTATAGCATATAATTTCCGGTTTGTCAATAGCTTTTGTGAAAAATCTATATATTTTTATTGTATAACAAATCCAGCTTCGGCGAAATCAGTGCAAAAAGCAATCAAAAAGCACGCAGATTCGACGATTTACATATGCGATGTTCAAATTCTCCAAAATGGCGAAAGCGAACACCGGAAAAAAGCACGGTTTGTTGAAATATTACAATTTATGCAAAAAGACTTGCAATTTCCACGAATCAATGATATAATGACAATATGTATATGGGGTGTGCTGTCCTTGTACCGAAAGAGCGGACATCTCGTACATAAATCTATTCTTAAGGAGAGGTTTTGAAGCATGAAAACATTTTTCAAGCGCACGGCCGCTGCTGCGACCGGTTCTGTCCTCGTCCTGACTCAGCTCGCTGCAACCGCAGTCATCAATACGAGCGCTGCTGAGTCCAAGACATGGGACAAGGCATGGGTCATCAGCGTTCCGGTCGAGGAGACCCTGAAGTCCACCGAAGTCGTCGAAGGCGACACCGTCAAGGAGATCACCAGCTCTGTTGTCGCAGGTGAGTCTCAGTGGAACAACGATTTTGAGGCTGCAATTCTGGCAATCGCCGGCGGCGATTCCGCAACTGCTACCTCCGGCGTGTCTGCTGTGAAGACCACTGTGAAGAACCTGGTGGCCGGCACCCCGTACGCAGATGCTGAGACCGCACAGGCTCTGGCAGATGCGATCAGCTCGACTGCAGTTGCAAAGATTGCCGACGGCAAGACTGTTGTGACTGTGGATGTCGCAGAGTGCGGCACTGCTGTCGGTGCGATGATCGAGACTGCAATGCGCCGTGCGGGCTGCAAGATGCTCGACGATGCAGGCAACCCGATCGTTGTTGACTGGTCTGCATTCAAGGTCAGCGGCACCGTCACTGCTGAGGTGACCTATACCTATGACAAGAACATCTCTTACAAGCTGAGCTTCACCGATGAGACCGGCACCACCTATACTGCTTCTGATGCAGGCACCTACGCTGAGAAGAAGTATAAGGAAGCAGCTGCTGTCATCTCCGCTTCTGCAATGAAGAACGCTGCAAACGGCATCACCAAGTTCACGAAGGAAATGACACAGTTTGAGACCTACGCAAAGAACGGCATGGCAAAGGTCAAGAAGACCGTCACCGCTATGTACGGCGTTTCTCTCACCGGTACCGATCTCGAGGCTACCTATGCTGATTATCTCGCAGCAGAGACTGCGGCAGTCGGCAAGCGTGTCGCAAAGCAGATCGAGAAGCGTGCACCGAAGACCCTGAACAATGCACTTTACAATGCAAAGGCTTCTGATGTCATCGATTCCGCAATCAATGCGTTCCAGCAGAGCGCAGGCTCCAATGTTGCCGTGAATCTCGCAGCTGCTGATCTGGCTGACATTCTGACCTCCGGTTCTGACTACACCATCAGCATCCCGAACGGCGCTTCTGCTGATGTTTCCTTCAGCATCGCTGATGATCAGAATGCTGCTCTGCTCGCTGCTCTCCAGGGCATCGACGCAACTGTTGAGACCGTTGAGTCCCACAAGGAAGTCACCATCAATGTTGACAACAAGCTCGACGGCACCGGCAACTTCTACTACAATGTTGTCCGCGTGATCGACAAGATCACCAAGAAGACGATCGAGACTGAGTCCACCGAGTCCACTGATTCTACCGAGTCCCAGACCGAGACCCAGTCTACCGAGACCCAGACTGAGACCCAGTCCACTGAGACCCAGACTGAGACCGAGTCCACCGAGACCCAGACTGAGACCCAGTCCACTGAAACCCAGACTGAGACCGAGTCCACCGAGACCCAGACTGAGACCCAGTCCACGGAGTCCAGCACCGATTCCACGGAGACCGAGACCCAGACCACCGCTGCTTCTTACAGCATCGAGATCGCTGCAAACGGCGCAGAGCTGCCGGAGCAGGTTTACTGGTCTGAGGAAGAGGTCAACTTCAACCTCGACGGCCTGAAGGTCGCTCTCAAGCTCTTCAAGAACGGCGAGCAGATCGCGGAAGCTGATGTCACCAAGGCATTCTCCCCGATCGCTACCTGCGCAGCAGACTTCGACTTCGTCGGCTTCGGCAAGTACGATGTTGAGTATGAGCTGACTGACCTCACCGCTGTCCAGAAGGCAATCACCGATAACGGCGCAAACGTCGAGGATCTCGGTGCTTCCGCTCCGACCATGGGCATGAAGATTTCCGGCGCACCGGCAGTGTGGCTCGTCCTCCGCGGCGACATGGATCTCAACAACAAGGTTGACATCCTCGACGCACAGGCAGCTATGGTCTACTACGGCGACCAGAACGCATCTCTCAGCCCGGCTAACACGCTCGAATTCCTCTCGAACCTCAGCGATGAGGTCGCTCTGCTGGTCTACGAGCACTATGCAGCTGATGTTTACGACGGCAACGGCCAGATCAGAGTTCAGGATGTCCAGAGCATCATGAGCTACTACGGCGAGAACACCGTCGCACAGAGAGTTACCGCTTGGGATACGATCATCGGCACCGATGTGACCGTTCAGAGCGATCTCCACTTCGATCCGCTGAAGAACGACACCATCTGCAAGGAGTTTGTTGAAGCGAACAAGTAATCCTGATTTCGCAAAACAAATGGAAACAAAGGGGCACGGCGCAGGCCGTGCCCTTTTTGTAGCTGTCTGAATATAGAAAAGAACCCGCGCAGGGGAGTGACCTCTGCGCGGGTATATGTTTACAGTCGGATGGTGAATGTGGTCTGATCGTTGTTCCAGTGGATATCCGCATCTGCGAAGGGATCTTCCTCCGTGCCCTCACCCTCGGGCTTCGGCGCGGCGGGCGGCTGTGCGGCTGCTGCCTGTTCAGCTCTTGCGTCGATCTTCGGAATATCGGGCTCTTCGGGCTCCGGTGCACGGCGCGGGGGCTCATCGGGAAGATCCGGCAGATCAGCGAGCAGGCTTTTGCGGACGCGCGCCTTGGTTTCCTCGGGCGTTTCGTGCTCACGCATCCTGCGCTCGCGGTCTTCCGGCAGATCGGGCAGATCGTCAAGCAGTGACGCACGGCGTCTTGCCTTTGCCTCCTCGGGGTCTTCCTGCGGCTGCTGCTTTGCTTTCTTGGCGCGCTGCTTGGTTTTCTTCGGCGGCGCGGGCTTTTCGGGCTCCAGCGCGGGCAGCTTTGCAGTGGGATCGACCGGGACAGATTTCTTTCTTGCTTCTTCGAGCTCGCGTCTCACGCGCTCTGCGTAGGTCAGCTCCTCCTCCTCGACAAAGCTCTTGGGGGCGGGAGCGGCGGGTTCCGGCGCAGGTTCCTGTACAGGCTCCGGCTCAGGCGCGGGAGCGGTCTGCTGTACCTTTGCAGGTGCCGGCTTCTTTTTCGGGGGTGCGGGCTCGGGAGTACCGTCATCCTGCAATCCGATGGACTGTGCAGACTGCTGTTTTTTCTTCGCAGCGGGCTTTGCATCCGGCTTCGGCACTTCGGCAGCCGCTTCTGCTGCGTCAGGTTTTTTCTGTGCGGTCTTCGCCGGAGCGGTTTCTTCCGCAGAAACGGGCTTCGGCTTGACGGCGGGCTGCTTCGGCTTCGGCGGCTCCTGATCGGCGCGGACGGAAGGCTCTTCTTGTTCGCGGAACAGGAACGAGGGATCCGAAGCTGCTGTCTGACGCTGCATATTCGGTCTCTGCGGGACAGGCGGCGCCATTGCCGGTGCTTCCTGCTTCGGTGCCTCCTCCTCGGTCATTCTCGCGAGTGCTTCGGAGGTCAGCGGGACAAGCCGCATCATCATATGGTGCTGCTTTGCGTAGCGCTCAGCATAGCTGCCCTCTTCAGCATGCAGATTGAACTTCGGGCAGTCGGCAAAAGCGTTCTCGCTGATTTCAGTAACCGAAGCGGGAATCACAATATCCGTGAGCTTTTCGCAGTGGCTGAACGCGGACTGACCGATGCGCGTCACGCCGTCAGGAATGACGATTTTCTCAATGCCTGCGTGATAAAATGCTTCATTGTCGATCTCGGTGATCGTATCGGGGAGCTGCACGGTCTTGAGGCTGGTGCAGCTGCTGAACATCGCATGGCCGACCTTCGTCGGTCCCTCACGGAAGACGACGCTGCGGAGCGAGGTGCATCCGTGGAAGATGTAGCCGTCAATCTGGCGAAGTGTTGTCGGGAGCTCGATGTGCTCAAGCTGTTCACAGTAGGAGAAGGCGCCGTGCTGAATGCGGCTGACACCTTCCGGCACACGCACGATCCGTACAGGGAGCTGCACAAACGCCGACGGTCCGATCACGCGGATGCCGACCGGCAGATTGACCTCCGGCTGCTGGATGTTTGCGTACATGAGGATATTTGCGCCTGCGATGGTATACATTTCATTGCGGCGCATGAACCACGGCGTATTTGCGAATGCTTCGACGCCGATCTCGGTGACGGTTTTCGGAATGATGACATCGGTGAGGACGCCGCAGTTTGCGAATGCGTTGTCGCCGATGCTGATGACGCCCTCCGGGATCACAGCGGTGCGCAGACCGCCGCGCTCAAACGCACGCGGGCCGATTCTGCGGACTCCGACCGGAATCGGGCTGTAGCCGTCTGCGCGGATAAGGAAGCGCCCGACGATATAGTGCCCTGCGGTCATACGGAACAGCGGGGTATCCGCGAAGGCACTGCCGGAAATATCCAGCACGCTGTCAGGGATATAGGCTTCCTGCAAGCTGCTGCACCCGCGGAATGCGTTTTGCTGAATGTATTTCGGACCCTCGGGAATGATCATGCGGCGCATGGAAGAGCAGCCGCTGCACACGCCCTCGGAGATGGATTCGAGCTGAGCGGAGAATTGCAGCTCCGGCAGAGACATGCAGTCGCGCAGTGCTTCGTTGTCGAGCTTCCGCAGCGTGTCCGGCATATAGAACCGGCGCATGGAGGTGCAGCCCTGGAACGCATTTTTGTCGATCTCCTCGATGCCGGCGGGCAGCACAACATCGAGCAGCGGACAGTCGCGGAAGGCAAATTTGCCGATCCGGCGCAGCGAGCTCGGGAAATAGATCCGCTGCAGGCTGCGGCAGCCGTTGAAAGCGTAATCGTCGATCTCGACGACACCCTCGGGGATGACGATCGACATGAGCTGACGGTTCTGTTCAAAGGCGTGCTTGCCGATGCGGATGACGCCCTCGGGAATCATGATATCGCGGACATTGTATTCCTGCGTATACTTTTTCAGCACGCCGTATTCGATGAAGAATGACGGATTGCAGCCGCGGAGCAGATTTGCCTCACGCTCGGTATAGCACATGATGCCGTTGCGCTTTGCAAACTGGAACGCCGCACTGCCGGTGACAGTCGTGATGATCTGGACATTGTGATCGGTGCCGAATGCGTAGGGGTGGAGCTTGGTGACAGAGGGCGGAATGATCGCGACTCTGAGCTCGGAGCAGTCTGCAAAGGCATCCTCACAGATCTCGGTGACGGTTTCGGGAATGCTGACGGTCGCGAGCGATGTGCAGCAGGCAAAGGCCTCTCTGCCGATCGTGCGCAGACCCGGGTTCAGCTTCAGATGGGTCAGTGCGGTACAAGCATAGAATGCACGGTTGTCGATATGCTGCACGCCTGCGGGCACTTCGACCTCCTCAAGCCGCGAACAGCCGGAGAAAGTGCCGCGGGAAACAGTATCCATGCGGGCAGAGAGTTGAACCTGTTTTAAGCCGCTGCAGTTGCAGAATGCCCATGCACCGACAGTTTCGCAGGTATCAGGGATTGTGACGCTTTTGAGGACATGGCAGCCGTCGAAGGCATTGGTACCGATCTCCAGCAGACCGCCGGAGAAGCTGACGCTTTCCAGCTCTGCGCAGAGCGCAAAGGCACGGTCGCCGACCGTCGCGACGGAGGGCGGCAGCGATACGCTGGTGACCTCTGTCATCGTGAAGGCTTCATCGGCGATGGATGTAATATTTTTAGGCACAGCAAGTGTCTCGCCCTGCTTGCGGATACCAAGCCGCTCGAGTGCGCCCGCGCTTTCATATTTCAGCAAAACGCCGTTTTTCGTTTTGAATCCCATGCGGTGCGCCTCCTGTTTCAAAACACTGAGCTTCGCGGGGAAACCCGCTCTCAGCGCATTATAATACTATCATAAATATTATATCATGAAACTGCACTTTTTGCAAGGGAATTGCTTTTTGCAGGGTGTAGAATAACAAGGGTCTCATTTGTGCGTTTTGCATAGACGCTTCTGCATATTGTATAAAGTGCTCTGTGGAAATTTGTGCATAATGCGGGCGATCTGCGAAAAATGTCGGATCAAGCAAAACCGGCAGAGCGCTGTGCCCTGCCGGTTTTTTTGCTATGCGGAATCTGCATATCAATTATTTTGCGACGGCTTCAAATGCCTGTGTGAGATCTGCGATGATGTCCTCGACATTCTCCAGACCGACGGAGAGACGGATCATGCCGGCGTTGATGCCCGCAGCGACAAGCTGCTCATCGGTGAGCTGACGGTGCGTCTCGGAGGCCGGGTGCAGCACGCAGGTGCGGATATCGGCAACATGCACGACGTTCGAGGCGAGCTTCAGCGAATCCATCCAGTTCATCGCGGTATTTCTGCCGCCCTTGATGACGAAGGAAATGACGCCGCTGCATCCGTTCGGGAGATAGGTCTTTGCACGCTCATGATACGGATCGCCTGCGAGACCAGGGTAGGAGACCGACTCGACCTCCGGGCGGCTCTGGAGGAACTCCGCGACTGCCTGCGCATTGATGCAGTACTGCTTCATGCGGACAGCGAGCGTCTCAAGCCCGAGATTCAGATAGAATGCGTTGGTTGCGCTCGGGTAGCAGCCGAGGTCGCGCATGAGCTGCATTCTGCACTTAATAATGTATGCCATATTGCCGAAGCTCTCGACATATCTGACGCCGTGATAGCTCTCATCCGGCTCAGTGAACTCCGGGAACTTGCCGTTGTCCCACGGGAACTTGCCCGCATCGACAATGACGCCGCCGCCCTGCACTGCATGTCCGTCCATGTATTTTGTGGTGGAATGCACAACGACATCTGCGCCGAATTCGATCGGGCGGCAGAGGATCGGGGTCGGGAAGGTGTTGTCAACGATGAACGGAATGCCGTTATCGTGTGCGAAATCCGCAAACTTCCTGATATCGAGCACAGAAAGCGCCGGGTTCGCGAGCGTTTCGCCGAAGACACAGCGGGTGTTCGGCTTGATCGCCTTCTGGAGCTCCTCGCGGGAAGCCTCCTGATCGACAAAGATGCACTCGATGCCGAAGCGCTTGAGCGTCACGGCAAAGAGATTGACAGTGCCGCCGTAGATGGTGCCGGTGGAGATGAAGCTGTCGCCGGCAGAGCAGACGTTCAGGATGGAGAGCAGGGAAGCAGCCTGTCCGCTGGTAGTGCACATTGCTGCGACACCGCCCTCAAGCGCTGCGATCTTCTTCTCGACTGCATCCACGGTCGGGTTTGCGAAGCGGGAATACATCGGCTCGGTCGGCATGTCAAAGAGCGCCGCGATATGCGCGGTGGAATCAAAGGTATAGGTCGTGCTCTGCACGATCGGAACGACTCTGGGGTCGCCGTTGCCGGGCGTGTAGCCGGCATGCAGGCATTGTGTTTCAATTTTCATAGGGTATAGATCCTCCTGTCATAAATTGCGGCAATGGCTGCCGAATACTATTATAAATTATTTTGATAGAAATGTCAAGGAGAAAACGGTACGGATACCCCATTTTCTGTATCGAAAACTGCCGCGATTTGTGCGGCATTTTGTGAAAAACGCAGAAATTTCAAAGATACTTGACAAAGTCGCCGGGATTGATTATAATGATAAAAGTGCGCGGTCTCGCTATAGGTGTGTACCGCCGCACAAATCTATCATTCAAAGAAGGAGGAAAATCATGCCAACATTTAATCAGCTCGTTCGCAAGGGCAGAAAGACCCTGACGACAAAGTCGACCGCTCCGGCACTTCAGAAGGGCTACAACGCACAGAAGAAGTCCCAGATCGACCTCAGCTCCCCGCAGAAGCGCGGTGTCTGCACTGCCGTCAAGACTGCTACCCCGAAGAAGCCGAACTCCGCTATGCGTAAGATCGCCAGAGTGCGTCTCACCAACGGCTATGAGGTCACGGCTTATATCCCGGGTATCGGCCACAATCTGCAGGAGCACAGCGTGGTGCTGATCCGCGGCGGCCGTGTCAAGGACCTGCCTGGTGTGCGTTATCACATCATCCGCGGTACGCTCGACGCACAGGGCGTGAACGGCCGTCTCCAGGCTCGTTCCAAGTACGGCGCAAAGCGCCCGAAGGCAGGCAAGAAGTAATCTTCTTTTCTGCATCCGCGCAGGACGTAAATTCCTGCAAACCACATAATTCGCATTTACACCGCATAGCTTGTGCGGATAGATATAATAGAGGCGTGATTCACGCTGCTGTTTGTCATCTGCGCGGCGCAACACCGCTTCCGGAAACGGAATGTGCGTGAGTACCTGTGAATTCATTATTTTATGAAGGAGGGAAGCGAGTATGCCGAGAAGAGGCAATATCGCAAAGCGTGACGTTCTGGCTGACCCGATGTACGGTTCTAAGCTTGTCACACGTCTCATCAACAACATCATGCTCGACGGCAAGAAGGGTGTCGCACAGAAGATCGTGTACGACGCTTTCGAGATCGTCAGAACCAAGACCGACCGCGAGCCGCTCGAGGTCTTTGAGCAGGCGATGGAGAACATCATGCCTGTGCTCGAGGTCAAGGCACGCCGTATGGGCGGTGCGACCTATCAGGTCCCGATGGAGGTCCGCCCGGACCGCCGTCAGACGCTCGGACTGCGCTGGATCACCAAGTATTCCAGACTCCGCAGCGAGAAGACCATGAAGGAGCGCCTTGCCGGTGAGATCATTGACGCTGTCAACGGTACCGGCGGCTCTGTGAAGAAGCGCGAGGATACACACAAGATGGCTGAGGCAAACAAGGCGTTTGCACACTATCGCTGGTAATTCCCGCTTTTTTGCGTGCTTTGAGATTCTGCCGCAGAGACCGTGCGGCAGACGAGTTATACGAGAGGAGAACCAAGAATGCCGAGAGACTGTAGTCTTGAAGAAACCCGAAACATTGGCATTATGGCTCATATCGACGCCGGCAAGACCACCACGACCGAGCGTATCCTGTTCTACACCGGTATCAACCACAAGATCGGCGATACCCACGACGGTACCGCAACGATGGACTGGATGGAGCAGGAGCAGGAGCGTGGTATCACCATCACCTCTGCTGCGACGACCGCTTACTGGAAGGGTCACAGAATCAATATCATCGACACCCCCGGCCACGTTGACTTCACTGTTGAGGTCGAGCGTTCCCTGCGTGTCCTTGACGGCTCTGTGACGGTCTTCTGCGCAAAGGGCGGCGTTGAGCCGCAGTCTGAGACTGTCTGGCGTCAGGCGGACAAGTACAAGGTTCCGCGTATGGCATATGTCAACAAAATGGACATCATGGGCGCAGATTTCTATCGCGTCGTGGACATGATGAAGGACCGTCTGAAGTGTAATGCAGTCCCGATCCAGCTTCCGATCGGCGCAGAGAGCGACTTCAAGGGCATCATTGACCTGCTCGAAATGAAGGCGTACATCTACGCAGAGGACGACCCGCTCGGCAAGCATATCTCTGTCGAGGATATCCCCGCAGATATGCAGGAGAAGGCCGAGCAGTACCGTATGGAGATGATTGAGCATGTCGTCGAGACCGACGACGCCCTCATGGAGAAGTACCTCAATGAGGAGGAGCTCACCATCGACGAGATCAAGGTCGGTATCCGCAAGGGCACCATCGCGAACACCATCGTTCCGGTTGTCTGCGGTACCTCCTATAAGAACAAGGGCGTGCAGAAGCTGCTCGACGCAATCGTCGATTACATGCCGTCCCCGCTCGATGTTCCCGCCATCACCGGCGTGAACCCGAAGACCGATGAGGAGGAGGAGCGTCCCTCCGATGACAACGCACCGTTTGCAGCACTTGCATTCAAGATCGCAACGGATCCGTTCGTCGGCAAGCTCTGCTTCTTCCGTGTCTACTCCGGCACCATCGAGAAGGGCACCAGCGTCCTCAATTCCTGCAAGAACAAGAACGAGCGCATGGGCAGAATCCTGCAGATGCACTCCAATCACAGAAAGGATATCGACATCGTCTACGCAGGCGACATCGCTGCTGTCATCGGTGTGAAGAACACCACGACCGGCGACACCCTCTGCGATGAGGATCACCCGATCATCCTTGAGTCCATGGAGTTCCCGGAGCCGGTTATCAACCTCGCAATCGAGCCGAAGACCAAGGCAGGTCAGGAGAAGATGGGCATTGCCCTCTCCAAGCTCGCTGAGGAAGACCCGACCTTCCGTACCTGGACAGACTCCGAGACCGGTCAGACCATCATCGCCGGCATGGGCGAGCTCCACCTCGAGATCATCGTGGACAGACTGCTCCGCGAGTTCAAGGTCGAAGCAAACGTCGGTGCGCCGCAGGTCTCCTACAAGGAAACCATCAAGTCGACCGTCAACGAGGACTACAAGCACAAGAAGCAGACGGGCGGTACCGGTCAGTACGGTCACGTCAAGATCACCGTGGAGCCGAATGAGCCGGGCAAGGGCTACGAGTTCATCAACAACATCGTCGGCGGCGCGATCCCGAAGGAGTATATCCCTGCTGTTGATGCAGGTATCCAGAGCGCAATGCAGTCCGGTGTCGTTGCAGGCTATCAGGTTGTCGATGTGAAGGTCACCCTTTACGACGGCTCCTACCACGAGGTCGACTCGTCTGAAATGGCGTTCAAGATCGCCGGTTCCATGGCGTTCAAGAACGCAATGCGCAAGGCAAATCCTGTCCTGCTCGAGCCGCTCATGAAGGTCTCCGTCTTCGTGCCGGAGCAGTACATGGGCGATGTCTTCGGTGACCTCAACGGTCGCCGCGGACAGATCCAGGGTCAGGAGATCCACAACGGTGTCGCACAGATCGACGCGCTCGTGCCGCTCTCCAACATGTTCGGCTACGCAAGCGACCTGCGCTCCCGTTCTCAGGGTCGCGGCAACTACACCATGGAGCCGCACAGCTTTGCTGAGGTGCCGAAGAGCATCGCCGATAAGATCAAGAGCGATCGCGGTCACGTTGACGAAGACTGATCTTACCGTAATTTCACTGAAATTCCTGCTGCCGGAGCCCGATTTCCGGCTTCCGGCGGCGGTTTTTCCCTTTTCCGCAAAAAAAATCTGCCGAATTTAGAATTTTTTTCTAAAAAGGCTTGCATTTTTTCTGCAAATCTGTTAGAATATAAGGTGTCAGGTCCTTGTCGTATTCAGATGATGACCGAACGAACATCCTTATTCAATTTCTATTTAGGAGGAGATTCCAATGGCAAAAGAGCATTTTGAACGTACAAAACCGCATGTCAACATTGGTACGATCGGCCACGTTGACCACGGCAAGACCACTCTGACTGCTGCGATCACCAAGACGCTGGCAATGAAGGGTCAGGCAAAGTTTGAGGACTATTCCATGATCGACAAGGCTCCGGAGGAGCGCGCACGTGGAATCACAATCAACACCGCTCACGTTGAGTACGAGACCGACAAGCGTCACTATGCTCACGTTGACTGCCCTGGTCACGCTGACTATATCAAGAACATGA
>JAEEXH010000063.1 GCA_016291435.1 Oscillospiraceae bacterium | reverse complement strand
TCATGCTACAATGCAGATAAGACCGACATCTCATCTGCCGGTCTCATCATAATCAACCTATGTTTTCAATATGCACTGTTTTGCGTTTACACAAAATTCGGGATTGAGCCGTTGTGCCCGTGGAAGCAGTCGAATCAGTGGTTCCTGTCGTCTCTATTGTGCCGGAAGATGCGGTCGTTTCCGTCTGATCGGTGATCACTGCGATACCCGACTTCACAGACGTCGGAACTGCATGCAATGCGGCATTGTATACCGAAGCATTGCCGAGCGCAATCTCATATTCCCCTGCCGCCGACGCACTTGCTGTGAAAACCAGCGTGAACATTTCGCCCGAGTCCGTCACATCTGCTTTTGCAAGATGATTGCCGAACTTGACGCGGTAATTGCCGTCACTGACGATCTCCGCAGAGCCGTCATCCGGCGCGAAGGAACTGTATTCAACCGCAGTGAGCGTCAACGCTCCGGCATCCCAGAGCACATCGACGGTTCCGGCGGCAAATCCGGGATTCTGCGAAGCAGTGACAGGAATGCGGATCTCGCCGCCCGGTATCCCCTCTCCGCTGCCCGCTTCCAGAAGGAGCGTATTCGCGGGGGCGTCTCCTGTCAGTGTAATTACGCCCGTTTTGCATAATACCGGGATCTCATTCATCTCCGCATCATAGAACACCGCATGATCGGGGATCACTGCATAATCTCCGGGGAGGGCTGAATCAGATACCGCAAATGTCATCGTGAAAAGTGCATCGGTCAGAGTGAAATTGTCTGTCGCCTGATAGTTTCCGATCTGTGCGCGGTAGCTGCCGTCTGATATGATTTCGGGCGGATTGATCGCAGGCATTTCTTCGCTGTAATCGACCGACTTGAGCGTCAGCGCAGAGCTGTCCCATGTAATATCAACAGTACCGGCGGCAAAGCCTGTGTTCTGCTCCGCAAGGACCGGCACGGTGATCTCCGTCCCGGCCGTACATACAGCCGAAGCATTTTCCGCTGCCAGCGTCAGACCGTCAGCCGCAGAAGCAGCAGCCGGCAGAACGGAACACACAAGCGCTGCCGAGAGAAGCACTGCCAGAATCTTCTGTTTCATGGTGTGCCTCCTTATTTCTGAATCTCAATAATGTACTGCGTGTAGCCGTCCCATGCAGCAATATAGCGCGAAAGGATCATCGCGTCGCGGATATCGACCTTTCCATCGCGGTCAAGATCGGCTGCGGCGAGTTCCAGCTCGATGCCGTCCCATGCGCCGACATAGCGCGAGAGCAGCATTTCGTCGCCGCTGTCCACAGTGCCGTCACCGTTCACATCGCCGACAAGGATCGTATCGCTCAGATCCGTCCAGATTGCTTTGACCGTCATATCCGTATCAAATGTCGTGTGCGCGCCGGGCTGAGCGGTCAGCTCTCCATACTGCCATCCCGCAAAGGTCTTTCCCTCGGGCGCGAGGAATTCGCAGACCGGGAAGACGAACATTGCACCGGAAAGCAGCGTCATATCAACAAAGCTGCCCTCTCCGCCGTTTGCATCAAATGTCACGGTGATCAGTGCATAGTCCCATGACGCGGTGAGAACCGTATCTGCATTCAGGGTGACTGTGTCGCCGGGCTGCTTCTGCTCGCCGCCGACGATCCAGCCGGTAAACTTCTGATATGTGGGCGCGGTGAATCCGCATTCCGGCAGCGTGAAGGCTTTGCCCAATTGGATTACAACGGATTCCATACTGCCGGCGCCGCCGTTTGCGTCAAAGGAGACAATCACCCGATTAGACAGATAGCCGGGGTTCTCTGCGCCGCCGTCAATGTGCGCGTAAGATATATCAATGTGCTCCGCATCGTATGCGGTGCCGCTGCTGCCGACCAGCAATGTGCAGCCTTCAAACATTTCCAATTGCTCGTTATACATGTGTACTGAGTCGGTGCTCCACGCGACACTGACGGCAATCATTTTTAACGAAGTGCAGTTCTTGAACATGTTAGTCATTCCCGTGACATTGGATGTATCAAAGCTGCTCAGGTCAAGTGTACTCAAGCTATGGCAGTCACTAAACATGTACCCCATTCCCGTGACATTGGATGTATCAAAGCTGCTGAGATCTAACTCTGTCAAAGCAGTGCAATTGGAGAACATATGATACATGACTACCGTATTGGATGTATCAAAGCTGCTGAGATCTAATTCAGTCAGAGCATTGCATCCAAGGAACATATAATCCATGCGTACCGCACTGGATGTATCAAAGTCTCCCAAGGATAAATATTTCAGTGCATTGCATTCATAAAACATTCCGCCCATTATCGTGACATTGGATGTGTCAAAGCCGCTCAGATCCAGCTGCGTCAGCTTTTTGCAGCGAGAGAACATGTCTCTCATGTTTACGACATTTTTAGTATCTGCGTATGCAAGATCCATTGTCTCTGCGAATGAGAAACCTGCGAACAGTTTTCCGCAATTCTCCGGGAACACAGCGCCTTCCTCTGCAACAACATGCAGCACGGCTTCGTTATTCGCATAAGCCTGCACCTCGGAGACTACAACATCGCCGGAGAGATACAGCGTGCCGGTTGCTTCATCGAAGCGGACGCAGGATGGCGCGGCTTCGGCTGCTGTCAGGTAGCCGGGGTTCTCTGCGCCGCCGTCGAAATGCGCATAGGCTGCATCGGTGTGCTCCGCATCATAGACAGTGCCGCTGCCGCCGACCAGAGATGTGCAGCCGGCAAACATCTCCTCGCTTTCGGTGACAGATGCAGTGCTCCAAGCATCACTGACGGTAATCCTTTTCAGATTGCTGCATTGTCTGAACATACTATTCATATATTGTACATTGGATGTATCAAAGCCGCTTACATCCAGCTTCGTCAATGTATCGCAGTCATTAAACATATTGGTCATGCGTGTGACATTGCTTGTATCAAAACTGCTGAGATTCAGCTCCGCCAGTGCATAACACAAACCAAACATGGAACCCATATTCGTGACTTTACTCGTGTCAAAGTTGCTGAGATCCAATGCTGTCAGTTTTTGGCAACTAAGGAACATGGACCCCATGTTCGTGACCTTGCTTGTGTCAAAGTTGCTGAGATCCAATGCCGTCAGATTATTACATCCGGAAAACAAACCAAACATATCTTCAACTTGGCTTGTATCCGCCTTGGAAAGATCCACTGTCTCTGTACTTTTGTAGTTTTTGAACATTTCATAGCAGCTTTCCAGGAAAACAGTATCTTCCTCTGCGACAACATGAAGCACGGCTTCGTTATACGCATAAGCCTGCACCTCATCGACAACAACATTGCCGGAGAGATACAGCGTGCCGGTCGCTGCATCAAATCGGACGCAGGGTTCAGCTGCTGCTGTCAGATAGCCGGGATATTCAGCGCCGCCGTCAATGTGCGCGTATCCGGAATCAATCATGCTGCTGTCATACACAGTGCCGGCGCCGCCGACCAGCGAAGTGCAGCCGTCAAATGCATAATCGGGCCCCAGCCCGTCTTCCGGCACCAAGGAGGAAATATCCCATTTTCTGCTGACCGTGATGCTGCTGAGGGAACCGTCCAAATAGATCATCATCAGCATTTTCTGCACGCGGCTTGTGTCAAAGCCGGTCAGATCCAGATCTGTGAGCGAATAACAGCAGGCAAACATACCGCTCATATCCGTCACAGCGGCAGTATCAAAGCTGCTGAGATCAATGCCATTCAGACCCGAGCATCCATAAAACATCGTCGACATATTGGTGACCTGTGCGGTGTCAAAGCTGCTGAGATCAATGCTTTTCAGACCCGAGCATCCATAAAACATCGTCGACATATTGGTGACCTGTGCGGTGTCAAAGCTCTTGATATTCAGTTCCTTTAACGCATTGCAGCCTGAAAACATCTTGCTCATGTCTGTCACAGCACTTGTATCAAAGTTGCTGAGATCCAGGCTTTCCAGACTGCTGCACGCAAGGAACATCCCTGACATATTCGTGACCTTCGCAGTATCAAAAGTCTTGATGTTCAGCTCTATCAGCGCCTTGCAGCCTGAGAACATACCGCTCATGTCTGTTACGGCGGCTGTCTCAAAGGTGCCGAGATCCAGCTTTTCAAGCGATTCGCATTCACTGAACATACTGCTCATGTCAGATACTATGCTGAAATCGGCGTAGTCAAGGACAATCTTCTTTGCATAGCGAAAGCCCTGAAACAATCCGCTGCTGTCCGCAGGCAGCACCGCATACTCACCGGCAATCACGCCCTTGACCGCATCGTTGCCGCTGTAAGCCTGCACATCTGACTTTTTGAAATCGCCGTAGAGATACAGCATGCCGGTCTCTTCATCGAAGACCACGTCCGTTTCGGAATCAACCGAGAACGCATTGAGCGGCGGAGCTCCGAGCGTTCCTCCGTAGGGATAGAGCGCACAGCTGCATACCGCAGCCGCTGCCGCTATACTCGTGAACTTCAGCAGCAGTTTCCTTCTTGTTTGCATAATGCACCTTCCTTTCTGTTTTGCAGCATGGATTATGGTTGTGAAACACGGGACCCTCTGATTAAAGAAGAGAGCTATACTAATATAGTATCAAATTTGCACATTAAATTCAAGACAAAATAGAAAACTATAGTAAAATTCATCCGAAAACATGCATCAATATCCCACCGTATTTATGATCAGGAGAAGCGAACTATACATCATTTACTTTGTGACCGCGGCATGGTATGATAGAATAAGGCAGAATATTCTGCTGCAATTTTTTTTATTTAGGGGAGGAAATCATGAAATCGAAAGAAAAAAAGATGAAACAGACATTTGCTGCGGGGCTTGCAGCAGCCGTCACGGCGCTGTCATGCACTGTGACAGGTATCCATGCAGAACAAGGTGCTGTCACGGAATGCGGCGGCTGGTTTGAATCCGCCTATGCCGAATGGGATGCAAATGCAATCGGCGGCAATGTATCCGTCAGCTACGCGGAGAACGGCAGCGGCGCCTTTCAGCAGGCAGATGCAGAGCTGATCCGCGGCACCAGAGTTGATATTCCCGGGCTCAAGGGCAATACGCAGTATACGCTGCACATCGAAGGCTCAGCGGGCAGTGCCGACTGCACCGTGCAGACAATGGCATATGACCGCACCGGCTACGCACATGACGGGTTCAGCGACATCGGTGCATATATGGATGACGGCACGCTGAAGCCGGATGTCACTGTGATCTATGTGACAAACGAAAACAAGGATACGATTACATATAACGGCAAAACGGGTCTCTACAACATCTTTTTCAGCGCGAAGCCGAAGAAAGTGCTGTTCCGGTTTGTCGGCACGATTGATGTTCCCGCAGGAACGGTCGCCAATGACGGCAGCCACAACGACGGCTCCAACATGCTGTATCTGCAAAACAGCTCCGAAGTAACGGTCGAGGGCATCGGCCCCAACACAAACCTCATCGACTGGGGGATCGAGATGAAGCGCTGCACCTCCTGCGAATTCCGCAATCTGTGGCTTGGGCATTATCCCGATGACGGCATTGCAATGACCGGCAACGAACAGATCCGCACAGAGCATATCTGGATCCATAACAATACAATTGAAAAGGGATATAACGCCTTTGCAGGCAACGGACATGTCGATGCAGACAAGGCGGACGGCGACGGCTCGCTGGATATGAAATGGGCACATCATATCACAGTATCCTACAATCAGTTCGTAAACTGCCACAAGACCTCGCTGGTCGGCGGGCGTATTGATCAGGAGCAGGACTATATAACCTATCATCACAACTGGTTCAACAACACAGAATCCCGCAATCCGCGCGCGCGAAATGCACATATCCACTCCTTCAACAATTATTTCCTGTCGAATTCGGAATACGGTATCTGCGCCTCGTATAATTCCAAGGTCTTCTCGGAATCCAACTATTTTGAAGGTGCAAACAATCCGCTGTATGCGATCAACATGGGCAAGGATGCCTATTCGGGCACAATCAAATCCTATCACGATCTGTTTGTGAACTGCGATATGGGCGGCACACTCGCCTATCAGATTGTAACTGAGCGGAATGCGCAGCCGTCGATCCCGAATCTCATTGAGGGCGGCGAGGGGTATGATCAGTTTGACAGCAGCCTCTATGCCTATCAGACGCAGACGCCGGAAGAAGCGAAGGAAACAGTCCTGCGCTATGCCGGAAGAATGCCGGAGAATGTACCGCAGGGCGGTGATGTGATTCCGGCGGAGACAACAACCACCACCTCTGTCACCTCCGAAACAACGACCGCTACGACTGTCACGGAGCCGGCCGCAGTGCGCGGTGATGTGAACCTTGACGGCAGCGCAGACCTTGCGGATGCGGTTGCGCTGATGCAGTATCTGCTGAAAGAGAACGATCTGACGGACGCACAGGCTGCGAAAGCAGATCTTGACGAAAGCGGCAGGATCAACGCAGCGGATCTCACACTGCTCAAGCGGATGCTCCTGAACAACTGATCAAAGTCAAAAGCGCCGGAAGATGATCCGGCGTTTTTTTCTGCATCTTTCAGTTTCTCCGTATTATCTGATCATATTTCTGTATTTCAGAGCCGTTCAGGAGTGCGGCAATCCCCCCTCTTGACAAATCCGATCAACTGTGCTATAATAGGCTTGCGCCATAAGGCGTGTGCAATCATAAGGAATGGAGAATCGAGTTTGTAAGCATCAATCATAGGGCTAGGTATGCCTGGTTGATGTTTGCCGATTCGATTCTCCATTCCTTATTTTTTTGTATCTTGACAACTGAATAATAAAGCAAAGCTCGCCGACCAAGCTGCGGACAGTGTGCATTGCGGTCTTACGACTTGCGCGCCCACAGCTGAAATTCTGCACAGCAGGAGCGAATCGGCGAACTTCCGAAAGACAGATGAATTGTGAAGGAGATGTATGAAATGACTTTGAACAATTTGTATTACCCCGCCGGCACAGCCAGTGCAGTGCTGCTCGACAAGCTGCATCTGGCAGACGGTCAAAGAGCGCTGTCCGACAGGCTGTCTTCGCGCCTGACCGTCTGTGCATCGCTGCTGAATGACGGCTCTTTTCTCGGATGGCAGATGTCAGTTCCCAAAAAAGGAATGATTGCTGTCTCACTCTTCGGGAGCGATGCCGTCTCTATCAAGGATCTGCATTGGATCGCTGAAAACACCGGGCATGTCACAAGTATGCAGCACAAAACGGCAGTCCGTATCTCCGAATGGGAGCTGTACGAGCTGTACCTGCCCGCTGCTGAAAATTCGGGCACAGCAAGTATTATAGGGTTTGCCGGCACAGCGACAAAGCCCGCTCCCGAATCGGAATACCCGATGCATTTCGGAGCAAATTTAGCCGCTATTGCGGAGGCAATGAGAGAAACGGGCGGCATTCTCCGCGTGACAGTCGGTGCGGCAGATACAGACGCACAGCAGAAATGCCGTGAAACCGTATGCAAGTCATATCGCTATGCAAAGCCGAGTGCGGCAGAATACCTGGGTACACCGGTGCGAGAGCGTGTGCTTCTGCTGCTGCCAGAGACGCCGTCCCTGCAGCTCAGGACAGTTCTGCATGAAGCGGTTGCTGAAGCGAGACTGCGGCATCTCGGCAAAATGTCGTCCCCCGAAACTGCTTTGATCTGGGATGCTCCGCTGAAAAACGCAGCGACACTGCCCGATTTTGCCGCTCGCATTCTGATGCCGGAACCGGAGCTGCACCGCTCCGTTGTCGGGTTCCGGGTCTGCCGGGAGGCGGCAAAAAAGCTCCCTGCGAGCCATAAAAACACAAAAAACAGCAAGGCGATCACGCTCGGCAGAGCAACGGATGCTGCGGGCAGACGCAGGACCATCACACTCGGCGAGACGGATCTTAAGCGGCATTATCAGATTATCGGACAAACCGGCACGGGCAAATCCACACTGCTCGCGACGATCATTCTCAGTGCAGTCAGGCAGGGGCACGGGCTGACATTCTTCGACCCGCACGGCACAACCATAGATACCGTGCTTCGCGCACTGCCGCCGCAATATGCAGACAAAGTCCGCCTTGTACGGCTCGGCGATGCCGAAAACCCGGTACCGCTCAATATCTGGGACAGCGACAGTCCCATGCAGGAGGAACGGAATATTTCCGATCTCTGTGAACTGTTCGGGGATATTTTCAATCCGCCCGGTATGGATTTTGTCGGCCCGCGCTATGAGCGGTGGCTGTCCGTATTTGCAAAGGCATCCATTGCGCTGCTCGGCAAACGTGCGTCACTGGAAAGCATCGCGGTTCTTTCACAGAGTCAGGATAATATGGAAAAGCTCTGCAAGGCGATTGAAAACGACTATCCGGAGATTGCAGAAACGATCCGGCAGGAATACAGCATGGACAGCAGCAGAGATTTTCACAACGATCTGGGCTGGTATCTCTGCAAATTCCAGCGGCTCACATCCGTCGCACAGCTCCGCAGAACACTCGGCGCCGGAGCCAATGCGCTGGATTTTCAGCACACGATTGATACGGATACCGTCACACTGATCGACCTTGCCTCGCCGACAATCGGCACCTCGGCTGCAAGAGTCATAGGTACATTGATTCTGATGAAGCTCTGGAACGCGATCCTGAATCGGAAAGCGCGTTCGCTTACACATATGGTTATCGTCGATGAAGCAGCACTGTTTCAGACGAATCCGATGCCGCGTATGCTGGCAGAGTCCCGCAAATTCGGGATTTCAATGGTGCTTTGTCACCAGCATACAGGCCAGCTTTCTGACGAAATCCGCGATGCACTGGAAGCGAATTCAGCAAACTTCAGCGCATTCCGGCTCTCGCCGAAGGATGCTGCACTGGCATCCGTCCGGTTTGACAATGAGAATATGCGGACATATCTCGCAAGACAGGATGCGTTTCAGGCAGTCACGACGCTCAGCGCGGACGGGCAGCAGACAGCGCCGTTCACATTGGAGATTTCTCCGCCGAAGCAGCAGAAGGACGGCGAAGCGATTGCCGCAATGATCGAAGCCAGGAGCAGGGAAACGCTGGTCGAACCGTACCGCAAACAGCGTGCGCTGACTCCGGCTGAAATACAGGGCTTACTGTCACATCCCGAAAAGATCATGAAGCCGAAGTGGCTGAATGAATGGACGCACAGACACAGTCAGATGAAACATGCAGTATAAGGAGGGATCCGGTAATGATCGCATTTGAAAAAGCAGAAATTCTGCAAATGGGCATTTCCTTTGAAACGGATGAAGAAATGACGCAGTTCCTCACTGTGCTCACAGAGGAGCTGCAAAGACGGATCGAAGAAAAGCGTGCAGATCTGGCTGAACAGAATCAGCTATCGTATTTTTCGGAAGATACATATGATGAGGAGATAGAGGATTTCTCCGAAATCTGTATTGAGGATTACGAGGAAACCTATTGTCGCTGCAAAAGTGTACTGCGGGCAGAAATATTGCGTTATCGCTCGCAGATCGCCGGGCGAACGCCGCATTGTGCAGATAAACTGCTGGATGTGACAATCGAAGAACTTGAACTTTCGATCAGAAGCTTCAACTGCCTGAAACGTGTTGGTATTCACACCCTCGGAGATATTCTGATGCACGGCGACCTTTCCGACATTCGCAATCTCGGCAGAAGAGGAGTCGAAGAGGTGACACAGAAGCTCCGTGAAATGGGACTGTAATATCAGCATTTCCTGCGGCCGGAAACAGACCGCAGGAGATGCTTTGTTTTACGAATTCTATGCGATGCATATGTTCTGCTTTCGCGCTGAACAGAAGGCTGTACTTGGTTTGGTTCAAAGGTATCAAAAAATATACTGGGTCTGAATACAGTATCGCAAAATCAGTTCTCAGTTTTCAAATCCCCCCTTTCTGTTATTTCACTGCCGTATATAATAATAAGCATAAAAAATATTATAAAATAGTTGATTTTTCGGATGAAATGTGGTATAATATACCCAGCATTCCAGTATTTTCCAATCATGGACAAATACTATCCGAATACACAGTGTCACATGATTACACGATTCATCTACAAGAAAGGAAGGTTCATCACTATGCCAGCAAACACAAAAAAACTAACAGCGGCAGCGGCTGTTTTAGCTGCGGCAGTGTTCAGCGCGATTCCAACTGTCTGCGCTGATACGCAGTCAGAACCGAAGGTCAGCATGGAGCTTCTGGCGGGCGGCTCCGCGATTGGTATGGATGTGTATTTCACACTGCCCGGCGGCGATACACTTTCAGACTGCACCGTGACCTTTGACGACAAAACGCCCTCAGTCACCGCTGCGGAGGACGGCTGGAAATTCAGCGTATCCGAGTATGCCATGAACATGACAAAACCGCATGAGCTTGTCATCAAGGCGAAGGACTCGAGCTACAACACAAGTGTTCCGATCTCGGTCCGCGATTATCTCGCAAACTTCACTGACGATGCCGACTACGGTCCCCTCGCGAAATCCATGCTCATGTACGGCGGCGCTGCACAGACGTATTTCAAAGTCAATACCGATTCGCTTGCAAGCGCCGGCATCACCGGCGCGGACTATTCCAGCGTCAATATTGCATCAGATGCCTTTGACAAGACGGCGCTCGCTTCCGCCCTTGCCTCTGACAGCGCACCGGTGACCTATTACGGCATGAATCTTTCGCTGAAATCTGAGACGGTCTTTACGCTGTTCTTTAAGGTCGCAGACGGCAGCACGCAATCCGAGGCGCTTTCCTATCTCGGCAATTTCAGCTTTGGCGAAGAAGCAGCTTCCGCAAAAGCAAACGGTCAGAAATTCGCCGAAATCTCCCTGACTGTCCCTGCTGCAAAGCTGACTGACAGCTATACACTGAAAAAAGGCTCGATTTCTGCTGAATTCAGCCCTGCACAGTATCTCGCAGCGGCAGCTTCTGACAGTGACACTGCCCTCGCGAATGTCTGCAAAGCACTCTATGCCTATGCAGATGCCGCCAAGAACTTCACACCCGGCGGGCACGATACTCCGGCAGCACTGTCCGACAGTTTTGTAACCAGAACCGGCAGAGCCACCACTTATAATTACAGTGTCGGAAACGCACATCTCGATGACTATGTCGCAGATCACAATGCCTATGTTGCCGCGCTCACCGATGACGATTACGCAGCCTATGCCGGCGGTATGATCGAAGTCACCTACAACGGCAAAAGCATTTGCGCAATCGTTGCGGATTCGATGCCGCTCGCAGACAATCCCACCCGCAAAAAGGGCGATGTCGATCTCGATCCGAACGCTTTCAAGGCATTGACCGGTCAGACCACAGGTGACTTTGACATCACATGGCGCATCGTGCCGAACAGCTATGCGGAAGGCACCAAGATCCAGTATCATTATGAAGCAGGTCAGATCTACTACATGAAGATACAGCCGCGCAATACGATCTACCCTGTTGCAAAGTTCGAGGTCAAGATCGGCAGCGGCAGCTATACTGCGCTGACCAAGACGCAGGATAACTGCTATGTGATCAAACCGAACGGACAGTCTGTTCTTTCCTTCCGTATTACCGACATGTTCGGTCAGGTGATCGAAGAGAAGGATTATGATACAAAGATGACTGCAACAGAGGTGTCAAACATCGTGCAGAACGGTACTGTGCAGTTTGAGAAATAACCAATAGGAGGTCCTGATCATGAAAGAGGTCTACACAACTCCCGAAATGGAGATTATCACATTTGAAGCAGAGGATGTGATCACAACATCTCCGGTGCTGGATGACGCCGGGCTTCCGGTCAAATCATGAAACTGTCCGCACCGATCTCATGCAGATCGGTGCGGTACTTCTATGAAAGGAGAGCTTACACATGAAGTGCAGTCCGTGGGTTCTTCTCTGCACATGCGCAGTGATCCTGACCGGCTGCGGCGACGGCTCTTCATCCGCTGTCAGAGAAGAAGCCTCCGCTGACTCCGTCACTGCGGCAGAGACAACAGTGCTGACCGAACAGACCGCAGCACAAACATCCATATCGCAGAACGGCATAGCCGGAACCGCTGAGCGCGCAGAAGAAAGTGCTGCGGAAACGGTCTCGCAAACGAATACGGAAAGCGCCGCCGGAACAGAGGCAACGCAAAGGCAAACGGAAACACAAGCGATCGCTCACACAGGCATCTCTTCTGCCTCTAACTCCCCTCCTGCGGATACAACGGCAACGATCACGGATCCGGCACAGCCGCAGACTTCCACAGAGGAAACCCGCATTCGGTTCCCGCGCATTCCGTTGAACTGAGCCGCCCTCATGAAAGACACACCGCTCAACTAATAAAAAAGCGTTCACACCGAAAATGATGTGAACGCTTTTTCTTATTCAGAATTGCTCATTCCCAGTAACCGTTTCGCAGACGGTCCATAGAATGCGGGCTGACATAGAGCGGAAACTTTCCTGTCCGTTCTGCGGTCTGCCCGTTCAGCAGCCCGATGTGCACTGACATATGCCGAAACTGCATCAAAATCAGCTCAAGACGCGAAAATTCGCATCCGGGCGGACATTCATTCAGCATCGCATCATCCAGTTTATCCAGATAATCCGCAGTTTTCTGTTTCACCGCTTCCAGCAAATGAAGCAGCTCTTCATCCGTCCAGATATGTGTGATCGGATGATAGGGATTATCACTGCCGGGCTCAAAGCTCTGCCGGGGCGTATAATCATACGGATTGAAATACCAGCGGTCGGCAGAGCATAATGTGTGATACGCAAACCGCCATGCCGGAGCACCGCAAACCAGTGCTTCCCGGTCATATGTTTTCAGCGCGATCATCAGATTGACGAAATTTGCTTCCGTCTGCCGCCGGATCATTTCGCATACACTGTGCATTGACAGCCTCCTCAGAATATCTGAAATCGAATCAGAACAAACACCGCAGCAGCCGTAAGCAGCACCGCGAACACATTGCCGACCGCTATAATAAACAGACTGTGACGGTCATAAGCATTTCTGCGCTTGCCGGATTTCGGGATCAGGATGAAATGCTGCGGCTTTTCATAGATCTGCCGCCGTGCAACGCTCTCCGCAGGAAATGAGCATGTAAAGCGCTCCCCGTTCGCACGATAAACAGCACGCTCGAACCTGGTCGTTTCATCAATCTCCACAAACTCAGCTTCCGTCCGGCGATAGAACAGCAGTGAAATATCCGTGAACAGGAAGAAAATCACGAACAGCGCGATGCTCAGCGCCAGCAGACTGCTCAGCCCGATGATCAGAATGCTAAGAATCGAAGTAAGCGGCACGCCGACAAACAGCAAGATACCGACGATTACAACGACAGTAATCACAATTTCAAGCAGCATCGTATGCTCCTCTCAGAAAGTATCCGCTTCTTCGGGCAGGAACGGTGTCAGCCCGAGCACCTCGAAAGCCTGTGCCTGCTGCCACATCTGCGGATTGATCTGGATCTCAAAGCCTTCGCCCGGCGCAATACGGATCTGCTTCGGATCCATTTTCGGAAGCCCGAAGCAGGCAAGAGCATTGGAAATCACGCCGGCATGTGTCACGATCGCGACATGCTGAAACTCCTCCTGCATCATCTCGATCAGAATGCGGTAGAAGCCCTGATACGTTCGGATACAAAGCTCCGAAACGCTTTCTCCTTCGGGCGGCTTCGCGTCCATACCGCCCTTCAGCCATGTGCGGTAATCCTCGTTCTGCAAGAGCTCTTCTGCGGTTCTGCCCTCGAACTTGCCGAAATGCAGCTCCCGGAATTCCTCTGCAACAACAATCTCACGGTCAGGGAACAGAATCTCTGCTGACTCCGTACAGCGCTGGAGCGGGCTGGTATACACGCGCTCCACCCGCGGATAAACATGGGTATCCTTCTTGTCATAGAGCTCGTTTCTGCCAAGATCGCTGAGCGGGAGATCGGTTGTGCCGATGTACTGTCCGTTGTCATTTGCGGCAGTTCTGCCGTGCCGATACAGAGAGATATGATAATTCCGCATGATGGCTCCTTTCTGCCGCAGTACGCGGCTTTGACGTTATACACAAAATATTCGTCAAAAATTTGTCAGGTATTTTTGCGATTTCCTCTTTACAAATTATACAGAATGTTATATAATTGATGTGTACGACACTGCGGCAATTTATATTGCCGCTGACGATCACAAGGGGGATCTGAAAGATGAATGACGATTTTCCGCGCATTATTGCGCTGCAAAGAAAAGAACGAAAAATCAGTCAGAAGAAAGCAGCGAAGGACCTCGGAATCTCGCAGGCGCTGCTTTCGCACTACGAGAAGGGCATCCGGGAATGCGGTCTCGATTTCCTTGTCCGCATCGCAGACTACTATAATGTTTCCTGCGATTACCTGCTCGGCAGAACGCCGGAGCCCGGCGGGAAGACCCTCACCATCGAGGAGATTCCCGATGATGACGGCAACAACGAAATGCCTTCCAATGAGGCAATCCGCTTCTACCGCAAGATCATCAACAATTCGATCAGTCTGCTGTTCTCGTTCTCACAGCGTGCGAATTCCGTGACGCTGATCCGCGAGGTATCATCTTATCTGATGCTCTCGGTCTACAAGCTCTTCCGCATCATTTATAATGCCTGCCCGCACAATGACCAGAAGCTCTTCCGCGTGCCGAAGGTCGTTGCGAATGACAGCGCAAACTCCATCATCTCGCTGAATGAATCGAACATCAAAGCAGCTTCGAGCGGCATTGCGCTCGGCACAAACGACGCTGTGGAAGACACGGAAACGCTCTATGTCACGACGGCGACACTCTCCGAGGATTTTGAGGAGTATGCCTCTTCCCTGCTGAATCTCATCAAGATCAGCGAGGACAGCATCACCCGTACCCGTGACGAGCTTCAGCCCCAGCAGCGCAGATCGTAATACTATTATATCATATTCTTCTGAAAAATGCAATGGGGCAGGCTCACTGCGAAAGCATCCGTCTGAGTCCGATTCGCATTTCAGAATTCATCAGAAATTTCACATGAAACCGCTATCTCCGGCAGCTATGATTCCTGAACCGCATGCTGTCGGAGATAACACTGTTATAAAGCCGCTGACGAAAAGAGGTATTCTATCGAATGAAGCGACTCAACGGAATCCTGCTGCCGCACAGAAAGCGCACCGAATCCCGCATGACAGAGGATCTGCCGATGCCGGAGATCGTCCGCATCCCGATGCTTATGCATATGGGTGCGCCCTGTGAACCCTGCGTCAAGCCCGGTGACCCGGTCACAGTCGGGCAGAAGATCGGCAGCATGATACATGAATTCTCTGCGCCGATTCACGCAAGTGTCTCCGGTAAAGTAAAGGCAATCTCACAGTATCAGACACAGAACAGCAAGCTCGTCCCCTGCGTTGAGATCGAGCCTGACGGCTTGCAGACACTCTATGCCGGGATCCGGCCGCCAAAGCTGGAAACAAAGGAAGATCTGATCCGGGCTGTCCGCGAATCGGGCTGCGTCGGGCTCGGGGGTGCGGGCTTCCCGACACATGTAAAGCTCAATACAACAAATCAGATCGACATGCTCATTCTGAACGGTGCGGAATGCGAGCCGTATCTCACAACAGACTGCCGCCTGATGACAGAAGCAGCGGATGAGATCATCGGCGGCGTCTGTCTTCTGATGAAGCTGCTCGGAATCAAGGAAACGCGCATCGGCATTGAGGCAAACAAACCCGCTGCCATCGCACAGCTTTCGGAGGCGTGTGAGGAATTCGTGGATGTGAAAATTGTGCCGCTCCCGCCGAAATATCCGCAGGGTGCGGAAAAGGTTATCGTCTATCACACCTGCGGCAGGGTTGTGCCGGAGGGGAAAATCCCCGCCGATGTCGGCGTCATTGTCATGAATGTCAGCACATGCGCATTCATCTACCGTTACAGCAAAACCGGCATGCCGCTTGTCACACGCTGCGTCACTGTGGACGGCAATGCCGTAAAGCGCCCCTGCAATCTGCGTGTTCCGATCGGAGCGCCCGTCGGGGAACTGCTCGAATTTGCGGAATGCGACATGGACAGCGTACACCAGATGCTTTCAGGCGGTCCGATGATGGGGCAGGCACTCTACTCCACCGATCAGCCGGTCACAAAGCAGCAGAACGGCCTGCTTGCGATGAAAGCCGCAAAGAAGGTGCATGCGACTGCATGTATCCGCTGCGGCAGATGCATGCAGGCTTGCCCCCTTGATCTGATGCCGATGGAGCTTGAGCGCGGCTTCCGCACGAAAGATGTCGTCTCACTGAAAAAGCATCATGTGCATCTCTGCATGGGCTGCGGCTGCTGCTCTTATGTCTGCCCGGCTAAACGCCCGCTCGCGGAATCCATCCAGCTCGCAAAGCTGCTGCCCGGAACCAAGGGAGGTGCTGCAACATGAATCAGATGCTTGTTTCGGCATCCCCGCATGAGCGCGCCCCACTCCCGACATGGCATATCATGCTCTGCGTGCTGCTGGCACTGCTGCCCGCGGCTGCGGCTGGGTGCGTCAATTTTGGATACCGTGCGTTGCTGCTGCTCAGTGTTACTGTTGGCACTGCGATTTTCTGGGAATTCCTTTGCCGCATCATCATGAAACGGGAGCAGACGGTCGGCGATCTCAGCGCCGCCGTGACAGGTCTTCTGCTCGGCATGAATCTTCCGCCCGATCTTCCGCTCTGGCAGGCGGCTGTCGGCAGCTTTGTTGCGATCGTAGTCGTTAAGCAGCTCTTCGGCGGACTCGGGCAAAACTTTGCAAATCCGACTGTTGTGGCGCGCATCGTGCTGATGCTCTCTTTCACAGCGGATATGACCGCGTTCCGTGATCCGAACACGGATGCCGTTTCCTCAGCAACACCGCTTGTCACAGGGGCATCCTACTGGGATCTCTTTCTCGGCAACACAGCAGGCTGTCTCGGTGAAACCTGCGCACTCGCACTGATTCTCGGCGGAATCTATCTCTGGCTGCGCGGCATTATCTCCCCTGCCGCACCGCTCAGCTTTGTCGGCAGCTTCGCGCTCTGCACCTGGCTCGCCGGCAATGATCCGCTCAGTCAGGTTCTCTCGGGCGGTCTGCTGCTCGGTGCGATCTTCATGGCAACGGATTATGTCACCACGCCGCTCACCGCAAAGGGCAAGATTCTCTTCGGCATCGGCGGCGGCTGTCTCACCTTTGTGATCCGGCAGTTCGGCGGTTATCCGGAGGGTGTTTCTTTCGCGATTCTGCTCATGAATCTGCTGACGCCGTACATCGACCGCATCAGCATGACAAAGCCCTTCGGCACAACGGAACCCAGGGAAAAGGAGGTGCGGTCCGATGCCTGAATGGATCAAGGCACCGCTCGTGCTCACGCTGATCTGCGGGCTCGTCAGTGCTGCACTGGTTTTTGCAAATGACCTCACCGCGGATGCCATTGCAGCAGCGGAACAGGCGCGCTTACAGGAAAGCCTGCGTGATGCGTTCGGAGAGGCGGAATATACTGTCCCCGATCTGCAATTTGACGGCATCAATCAGGTGATCCTCGACAAGCGCGGCAATGTTATTTACGATATTACATCGACCGGCTATGAGAAGGACGGTCAGCATCTGCTGATCGGTCTTGACGAAGCCGGCGCCGTCAGCGGCATCTGCGTGGTCTCCATCGAAGATTCCCCGACGCAGTCCGCAAAGGTGCAGCAGGACAGCTTTCTCTCACAGTTCATCGGCTGGGATGCGCCCGATCGCAGCTATAACGCAATCTCCGGCGCGACGAAATCTTCGGAAGGAATCCAAAAGGCGGTCGCGCTTGCCCTGCAAACCGATCTTGACAACAGGGAGGTGATCCGAAATGCCGAATAAGCCCTCGCTGTTCTCCGAATTTTCCAAGGGCATCATCCGAGAGAATCCGAACCTCGTCGGTCTGCTCGGCATGTGCCCGATGCTGGCAGTCACGCAGGAAGCGAAAAACGCGCTCGGCATGGGGCTCGCAACCACATTTGTGCTGATCGGCTCTAATTTCGTGATCTCCCTGCTCCGAAAGGTCATTCCGAAATCCGTGAAGCTGCCGGCGTATATCGTCATCATCGCAGGATTCGTCACACTGATCGAATTCCTGCTGCACTGCTATTTCCCGGAGCTTTATTCTGCGCTCGGCACCTTCCTCTCACTGATTACGGTCAACTGCATCATTCTCGGCAGAGCGGAGATGTTCGCCTGCAAAAACAATGTCTTCCGCTCCGTGCTGGACGGCGCAGGCATGGGTGTCGGATTTACGCTTGCGCTGTTTCTTGTCGGCTCGCTTCGTGAGATTCTCGGCACGGGCACATGGTTCGGCATCACGCTGAACGGCAGCTATTCTGTCTCTGTGCTGACCCTTGCACCCGGCGGATTCTTTGTGCTCGGCTGCGTCATTGCTGTGGTCAATAAGCTTGCGCACAAACCCGCTCCGCGCAATATCGGCTGTCAGGGCTGTCCGATGGCTGACACCTGTGCTGCATCGAAGGGAGGATGTTCGCAATGAGTATTCTCGCGATCGTGCTCTCTGCAATCCTCACAGATAACTTTGTTCTCTCAAAGTTTATGGGCTGCTGCCCGTTCCTCGGTGTCTCGAAGGATATCGGCAACAGCATCGGCATGGGCGGCGCTGTCATTTTTGTCATGCTCTGCTCTACCGCCATCACCTACCCGATCTATGTCCTGCTGCTGGCGCCGATGGGGCTTGCCTATCTGCAAACGATGGTGTTTATCCTTGTGATTGCGCTGTTTGTGCAGCTCATTGAGATTATTCTCAGGAAGGCAATCCCGCCGCTGCACAAGGCTCTGGGCATCTATCTTCCGCTGATTACAACAAACTGTGCCGTGCTCGGCGTCACGCTGCTCAATGTTGATCAGTTTGCATCATCAGCAAATT
>JAEEXH010000062.1 GCA_016291435.1 Oscillospiraceae bacterium | reverse complement strand
GGTTGCGCGGGACTGATCGACCCAGTCCCAGATGAAGCCGCCGAGCATGTTGTCGGCGCTGCGGATGCCGTCCCAGTATTCCTTGAGTGCGCCGACGGAATTGCCCATTGCGTGATCGTATTCGCACATGACATAGGGCATTTTGCCGTGGCCTGCGTTATAGCGGATATTGCCGGAGCCCGGATACATATTGCTGTTCATGTCCACGCCGAGCTTGTCGCCCTGCCCCTCGCTGTGAACCGGGCGGGTGCCGTCATTCTTCTTGAAATACCAGATCATGTCGCGGAACATGCCGCCTGCTGCATTCGGGTCGCCGGTGTAAGCCATCTCATTTCCGATTGACCATGCGACGATGCACGGATTGTTTTTGAGGCGCTTGAATGCAGTTGCGGTTCTGTCCATGCCGAGCTCATAGAACTTCGCCTTGTTGTCGTTGTCATTCATGAGCGCGTGCGATTCCATATTGGTCTCGCCCATGACATACATGCCGTACTTGTTGCACAGCCAGTAGAGATAGGAGTCATTGCTGTAATGCGAGGTGCGGATCGCGTTGATATTGTTGCGCTGCATGAGCTCCACATCCTCGCGCATGACCTCCTGCGTGACCGCCTTGCCGTTGAAGGGGTCGGTGTCGTGACGGTTGACGCCTTTCAGGAGCAGGCGCTTGCCGTTGATCGTGATAGGCTGCCACGATGTTGTCGTGACCTTGTAGCTGCTGTCAACCTGCGCGGAGGTGAAGCCGATCTCGCGGAAGCCGAGCTGCGTCGAGACGATTTCCTTCACATTGCCGCTGCCGTCCTTCAGCGTCAGCACGAGCGCATAGAGATTCGGGTGCTCGGCAGACCAGAGCTTCGGCGCCTTGACCGTTGTCTTGATCGAAGTATCCTTTGTGCTGCGTGCACCGACACCGAGCACGGCGCCGGAGATGCTGCTCATGATGCTCTTTCCGCTCTCGTCATAGATATCCGCGCTCACATTGAGATTTGCAGCATCGCTGCCGCCTGTGTTGCGGAGCGTGCAGTCGATTTGCAGCTCTGCGTCTGTATAGCTGCTGTCGAGATCGGTGCGCACCTGATAATCGGCGATCTGCACATCCGGGCAGCTCACGAGGAACACATCGCGGAAGACGCCGCCGTCATAGATCATATCCTGCCCCTCGAACCATGTGCCGTCGCAGAATTTGTGTACCTCGAGCGCGAGCGTGTTCTCGCCGTCGGTGAGATAATCGGTGACGTCAAAGCGGTGCGGGCTGAAGGTATCCTCGCTGTACCCGACCTCTTTGCCGTTCATGTAAACATAGTATGCGGATTCCACGCCGTCAAGCTCCAGATAGATCCGTCTGCCGGAAGCGCGCATGCCGCTTTTGACCGTGAAGGTCTTGCGGTAAAGACCGACCGGGTTGTAATTGTTCGGTGCGGTCGGAACGGGCACATAGCCGTCATATTTGCTCTGCCACGGCATCACGACATTCGCGTAGATCGGGAAATCGAAGCCCTGACAGGTCCAGCTCTTGGGGAGCTGCACGGTCTTCCAGCCGTTGCCCGGACGGTAGCCGGGATTCATAAAGCCGTCATTGAGATACGGCTCTGCCTGCTGTGCGTTCTGCACAACGGTGAGCTGCCAGTCCTCGCGGGCGCCGGTGAGCATCTGCAAAAAGTCAGACTGCTCGCGGGCATTGTAATCCCAGACAGCATCGGTCGCCGCGGACACACTCTGATACGGCACCGCATTGCAGGACGGCGCCTCGCGGTTCAGCGCAAAGACATCCTCTGCGGCACGCCGCTGCCCGTTCTTGTCGGTGTAGCCGTTTCCGGTCCACTCCTGATGCGTGAACAGCCGCCCGTCATAGGCGCTGCCGCGCAGATTCGCCGCACTGACATCTGCCGAGAGCAGTGCGATCACGCACGCCAGACACGCAGCAGCGGCTTTTCCCCCTTGGATTCGCTTCATCCCCAAAAACCTCCCTTGATACTTTTTCCCTTTTTCTGTTGATTTTTCATCTCATCGGCGTTCTGCACGGAAATTGTGCATAGTTCACCGATTTTATATATATTGTAATACAGGACAACCACGGATACAAGACACAATTTACAGAAAACATGGATAAAATGAAGGAGTTTTTACATTTTGTAGAATTCAAGGCAAATAAAACAGCACATCAGACTGCTCCGCTGTGCTGTTTCTTTGTTATTCGAGCTCGAAGGCGCCGGTGTAAAGCTGGTAGTAAGTGCCCTTCTGCGCGATCAGCGCATCATGGCTGCCGCGCTCGATGATCCTGCCGTGATCGAGCACCATGATCACATCGGAATTCTTGACCGTCGAGAGGCGGTGCGCAATGACAAAGACCGTTCTGCCGTGCATCAGCGCATCCATGCCCTTCTGCACGATCGCCTCGGTGCGCGTGTCGATGGAAGATGTCGCTTCATCGAGGATCATGACAGGCGGATCGGCAACTGCCGCACGCGCAATCGCAAGGAGCTGCCGCTGACCCTGCGAGAGGTTTGCGCCGTTGCCGCTGAGCATGGTGTCATAGCCCTCCGGCAGGCGCGTGATGAAATCATCGGCGCCCGCAAGACGCGCTGCCTCGCGGCATTCCGCATCGGTCGCGTCCAGTCTGCCGTAGCGGATATTATCCATGACAGTGCCGGTGAAAAGATTGGTCTCCTGCAGGACAATGCCGAGCGAGCGGCGGAGATCCTGCTTGCGGATCTTGTTGATGTTGATGCCGTCATAGCGGACCTTGCCGTCGGCAATGTCATAGAAGCGGTTGATGAGGTTCGTGATGGTTGTCTTGCCCGCACCGGTCGCGCCGACAAATGCGACCTTCTGACCGGGCTTTGCGAAGACGGAAACATCGTGCAGCACAGGCTTGCCCTCCTCATAGGCGAAGTCCACCTCATCGAGCGTGACCTCACCGCGCAGGAGCGTATAGGTGACGGTGCCGTCTGCGCTGTGCGGATGCCGCCATGCCCATGTGTGCGTGCGTTCGTCCGTCTCGGTGATCGTGCCGTCCTCCGCCACATGCACATTGACAAGCTGCACATAGCCGTCATCGGGCTCGGGCTGCTGATCCATCAGCTCAAAGACACGCTCTGCACCCGCGACCGCCATGACGATCGCATTGAGCTGCTGCGTGACCTGATTCAGATTGCCCGTGAACTGCTTTGTCATATTGAGGAACGGCACAACAATGTCGATGCTGAGCGGCTTGCCGGAGATCGAGAGATTCGGCACCCCGCCGATCAGCAGCGCGCCGCCGACTGCCGCAATGATGACATAGAGAATATTGCCGATGTTCAGGATGATCGGCGCCAGTGCGTTCGCATAAGCATGTGCGCGGTAGCTGTCTTCATAGAGCTGCTCGTTCAGCGCATCGAAATCCGCCTGGCTCTTTTCCTCGTGGCAGAAGACCTGCACGACCTTCTGACCGTTCATCATCTCCTGCACATAGCCCTCTTCCTGACCGACCGACTTCTGCTGCCGCACAAAGTATTTCGCGGAGCCGCCGCCGATCTTGCCGGAGACTGCCATCATGATCACGATGCCCGCAATGACGACTAGCGTCAGCCAGACGCTGTACCAGAGCATGATCGAGAACACAAAGAGCACCACGGCACCTGCCTGCAAAAGCTGCGGCATCGCCATCGAGACAAGCTGACGGAGCGTATCAAGATCGTTCGTGTAATAGCTCATGATGTCGCCGTGCTTGTGCGTATCAAAGAAGCGGATCGGCAGATTCTGCATGCCGGAGAAGAGCGTCTGCCGCATCTTGTTGAGGAAGCCGTGCGTCATGATCGCGATGAGCTGCTGATAGAGCGTCATCGCCGTGAGCGAAAGGACATACAGCGCGATCAGCACAATGACCTTCGGCACGATGACATCCTTTGCGGATGCCCAGTCGCCCGACTGCATGTAGTAATCCACATCCGCGAGCACCTTCTGCATGAAGACCGCCGGCACCGCAGATGCCGCCGCGGAAAAGAGGATGCAGCCCATTGTCAGGGGCAGCAATACCGGGTAGAAGCCTTTGAGCATTTTCAGCAGTCTGCCGAGCGAGCGGAATGCTTCACCCTTTGTTTTCGGTGCGCCGTAAGCGCCGGGATTACGCGGCATCGTTACCACCTCCGTTCGTCTGCTGCTCATAGACCTCGCGGTAGATCGGGCTCTGCTGCATCAGCTCGTCATGTGTGCCCGCCGCTGCGATCTCGCCGCCGTCCAGCACAAGGATCAGATCTGCGTCCTGCACGGAAGCAACGCGCTGTGCAATGATGATCTTGGTTGTTTCGGGGATAAATCTGCGGAAGCCCGCTCGGATCTGCGCGTCGGTCTTGGTATCGACCGCGCTGGTGGAATCGTCGAGAATCAGGATCTTCGGCTTTTTCAGCAGAGCGCGTGCGATACAGAGGCGCTGCTTCTGTCCGCCTGAGACATTGGAGCCGCCCTGCTCGATTTTGGTATCATAGCCGTCGGGGAAAGAGGAGACAAACTCATCTGCCTGCGCGAGCTTGCAGGCTTCGATCAGCTCCTCGTCCGTCGCATCCGGGTTGCCCCAGCGGAGATTCTCCTTGATCGTGCCGGAGAAGAGCTCATTCTTCTGGAGCACCATTGCAACGCTGTCACGCAGCGCTCTGAGGTCATAATCGCGGACATCTTTGCCGCCGACCTTCACGCTGCCCTCCGTGACATCATAAAGCCGCGGGATGAGCTGCACAAGTGTCGATTTGCTGGAGCCCGTGCCGCCGAGAATGCCGACGGTCATGCCGGAGCGGATGTGCAGATCAATGCCGGAGAGCGCATATTTCTTTGCCGTTTCGGAATACTTGAAGCTGACGCCGTCGAAGTCGATGCTGCCGTCTGCGACCTCGGTGACGGGGTTCTCAGGGTTGCGGATCGCCGGGGTTTCGTTCAGCACCTCAGAGATGCGGCGCATTGCCTCTGCGGACATGGTGAGCATGACATAGATCATCGAGAGCATCATAAGCTGAATGAGAATCTGCATGCCGTAGGTCAGCATCGAGGACATCTCGCCGACATTGATGAGATTGCCCTGATTCGTGATGACGAGCTTGGAGCCGACGATCAGCACGAACGCCATGTTGAAATAAATGCAGATCTGCATGATCGGCGCATTCAGCGCGACAATGCGCTCTGCCTTCGTGAAATCTTTGCGGATCTCCTCGGATGCTGCGCTGAACTTCTGCTTCTCATATTCCTCGCGTGCAAAGCCCTTGACCACGCGCATGCCGCGGACATTCTCCTCGATGGATTCGTTCAGGCGGTCATATTTCTTGAAAACGCTGCGGAATGCCGGCATCGCAAACCGGGCAATCATCAGCAGGCCGAAGACCAGCACCGGAATCACGACCACGAAGGTACCTGCCAGACTGCCGCCCATGTAGAAAGCCATGATGATGCTGAAAATAAGCATCAGCGGCGCACGCACGGCAATGCGGATCAGCATCATGAATGCCATCTGCACATTGGTGATGTCGGTCGTCAGACGGGTCACGAGAGATGCCGTCGAGAATTTGTCGATATTGCGGAAGGCAAAGGTCTGCACCCGCTCGAAAATATCGTGACGGACATTCTTCGCGAAGCCCGCAGAAGCCTTCGCGCTCGTGAAGCCCGCGCTGCCGCCGAAGCAGAGCGAGATCACCGTCATCACGACCAGCAGCAGTCCCGTTTTCAGGATATAGCTCATTTCCACACCGCTGCTGACATGGTTGACGAGCTTTGCCGTGATGAACGGGATCACCGCCTCGATCGCTGCCTCGCCCGCCATCAGGAGGACGGTGAGGATCATCGGCGTTTTATATTCGCGGATACATTTTGCAAGTGTTTTGATCATAGCTGCTCCTTTCCGACATCGTCGCGGGAGGATGCCGAGAGATTGTTCTGCATGCGCGTGAGATAGGAAGCAAGGGTTTCGAGCTCCTCTGCCGAGAAGCCGCTGGTCAGCGCATCCTCAAGACGGCGGTTCTCCGCCCGGATCTGCTCGATATACTGCTTTGCAAGCGGCGTGAGCACGATCTTTTTCAGGCGGTCATCGCTCGCGACACGCTCCCGCACGACAAGCCCGTTGTGCTCCATCGCGGCGAGCATCTTGGAGATCGCCGAGCGGCAGCTCCCGAATTCCTTTTCAAGATCGCGCTGATAGATATCCTCAGACTCATGGTCTGCGAGGTATCCGATGATCCAGCAGTGCATGCCGGTGAGCGTGTTGAGATCCTGCACGACAGACGACCGCTCAAAGCTCTTCCGGATGCTTTTTTCCAGCATATGAAGCCGGAGCATGGTCTGGCATTCCATGGGATCGCTCCTTTCCGATTGTTTTCCTTGCGAACTGTTTACAAGGAAACATTATACAGCATTTCGTCTAAATTGTCAAGTGGTAATTTGTGCAATAATCTAGCCGTATCCGTCGGATGCTTGTATATTTTTATAATAATTAAGCGAAGCCGAACGGATCCGCTCCGTCACAGCGCACACGCGGCAATCTCCCGCGCATTTTGTGTTGCAATTTTTGTCGGATTATGGTACAATAAAGATATATCTGTGCTGAATCTGCACAACGGGAGGATACATTCAATATGACAAATAACGATAAAATCAAGCTCTGGCTGCTCTGCATTGCCTCCGTGCTGTTTACAGGCGTGCTGATCGTGCGGCTGATCGGGCGGATCCTGACCAGACGGCAGCGCGTTGACGGCGAACGGCAGCACAAGGGTCTCACATTTCTCTCCGCATGCTGCTTCCTGCTCTTCTCCGTCTGGGCGCTGCGCTATGCGGTCAACTACTATCTCCTCTGCACCGGCGAAGCGAGCGACAGGGTGCTCACTGGATTTGAGCAGTTCTTCAACAGCTTTGTCCATGCGCTCCAGACCTTCTCGATGGACGAGGATTATACTGAGTACATCCGCAGCGGCAAGCAGATGATGGCTGCGCTGACGCAGGAAGGCTCCTTCTGGGAGCGCTTCTACGGCGTCTATGCCTCCGCGCTCAATATGGCAGCGCCGATCGCGGGCGGCGCCATCGTCTTCGAGATTCTGACCAGCTTCTTCCCGAATGTACGCCTCTGGTTCAATGCGCTTCTGCCGTGGCGGCAGCTCTATTTCTTCAGTGACCTCAGCGAGCGCTCCCTCGCCCTCGCAAGGAGCATCCTCACGAACCGCCCCGCGCATACGGTCATCGTCTTTACCGGCACCAACACCGACACGGATGACAACGAAGAAGAAAAGCTGATGGAAAGTGCAAGGCTCATCGGCGCGGTCTGCGTCAAGACCGATCTGCGGAATCTCCGCTGCCGGATCTTCGGCAAGCGCACCTTCTTCCTCATGCACGAGGATGAAACGCAGAATCTCAACGCCCTGATTGCGATTGCAAAAAAGGACAAGCGCAGGATCATGCACAATGCGGAGGTCTATCTCTTCGCAGATTTCGAGCTTTATAAGCGGGCATCTGAGATGATCAAGGATTCCTTCGCACAGAACGGCTACACGAAGGACAGGAAGATCATCCGCAACAATACCAACCTGACAATCCCCGGCAATATGCCGCTGATCCTTCCGATCTCCGTCTATCAGAATCTGATCCAGAATCTGCTCACACGCGTTCCGCTCTTTGAGGCACTGATCCCCGACCGTGATCTCAAAGCGAACGAAGAGCTGCGCGTCACGATCCTCGGCACCGGTCTCATCGGCACGGAGATGCTGCTCGACGCCTACTGGTGCGGACAGCTCCTCGGCGTCCGCCTGATGCTCGATGTGATCTCGGAGGAGGATGAGAGCGCCTTCTATGAGCGGCTCAATTCCATCAATCCGGAGATTCTGCGCACCAGCGACCCGGATGATGATATTCTCCTGATGAACGGCCGCGGCGACCGCTCTGAGCCCTACTGCACCTTCCGCTATCATCAGGCAAATCTCACGACGGCATCCCTCAGTGCGCTGCTCGCGCAGGAGGATCCAAAAACCGGGCGCTCCCTGCTCGATACGCATTATTTTGCAGTCGCGCTCGGTGACGATACCCTGAATATCCATATTGCCGACAAGATCCAGATCGACGTCAGCCGCAGACATTTGCAGCTTCAGCAGGCAGCAGGCGGCAAGCCGATCACGCTCCCGCGCACGGTCATCACCTGTGCGGTCTATGACCCGGAGCTCTGCGAAGCCATGAACAACAAATCTGCCGCATCCTGTGACAGCAGCGACTGCTATGACACCTATCTTTATGCATTCGGCAGCCTCAAGGAAGAATTCAGCATGCAGACGATCATGATGCGCGATACGGTGCTCTATGCGCAGAAGATGGGACAGAACTACAAGGAACGCACGCTGAAGGAGGAGATAAAGGCAAAGAAGATCAAGGAACGCACAAGATATTACGATCTCTGGGCAAATATCGCCCGCCTTTCGCACACCCCCTACCGCATGTTCTCCTTCGGTCTGCGCATGCCCAGCGTATTCGACAACGAACCGCAGGTCAGATGGGAAGATGTGATTGCCGCATATTATGCGCTCTCCGATCACACGCCCGAGGAAACGATCACTTACGGAGATGTGGGCAAATACAGGGACATGTTCCTGTCCGGCGCCTTCCCGGAGGATCTTGATGCTCTGAAAGCGCTGCTGCACCGCGGTGCCTGGCTTGAGCACCGCCGCTGGAACGCCTTTACCCGCACACGCGGATTTGAATGGACCGATGCCGAGGACTTCTATTATAAGACCGTGGGAGACCACAAGAATCTCAATCTCAAGCTGCATCCCTGCCTGGTGGAATGCGATCAGAACGGCATGCACCCCGATCTCAAAACGGAATATGAAGCGGTGCAGAACGATCCCGCAAAGCGTGATGCCATTGACAGGCTCGACCTGCTGACTTACCACTGCCGCTATGTGCTGGAATGCAAGGACTATGATTTCAAGCTCTACGACTACCCGTATTACTATCTCGACCCGTCCCTCGAATATCTCCGCACATTTCTGAAATAAAGAAAACGCCGCTGTCTGCATCGAACAGACAGCGGATTTTTCTGTGCGGATGATTATTTCAATCTGATTCTGCCAACAATATCCCTGCAAACACCCGAAAGGAGCTGGGATATATGGCATATCAGAAGGTTGTCATCGCGGGAATGGATACCTCCAGACTCACTGTGCTGACAGAGGAAGAAAAAATGCGGCTGCTCCGTGAGATGCAGGAGACCGGCAGCGAAAAAGCGCGCGAGCAGCTCATCCTCGGGAACCTGCGGCTCGTGCTGAGCGTCATTCAGCGCTTCACGGGGCGCGGCGAGGATATCGACGATCTCTTTCAGATCGGCGTCATCGGGCTGATGAAGGCGATCAACAATTTCGATCTCACGAAGGATGTGCGCTTCTCGACCTACTGTGTCCCGATGATCGCCGGAGAGCTCAGGCGGCATCTGCGCGATTATCATGCGGTGAAGGTCAGCCGCTCCCTGCGCGATCTCGCCTATAAGGCGATGCAGGCAAAGGAAAAGCTCACGGCGGAGCTTGGCTGTGAGCCGACGACACAGCAGATTGCGGATGCCATCGGTGCGGAGCGTCCGGATGTGGTGATGGCGCTCGAAAGCATCACGGATCCCGTCTCGCTCTATGAGCCGATCTATTCCGATTCCGGCGACCCGCTCTATCTGATCGACCAGATCGGCGACCCGGACAGCACCGACAACAGCTGGATCCGGGAGCTGGCGCTGCGGGATGCGCTCAATTCGCTCACCGACCGAGAGAAGAATATTCTCCGGCGGCGCTTCTGGGAGGGCAAAACGCAGGTCGAGGTCGCACAGGATATCGGCATCTCGCAGGCACAGGTCTCGCGGCTTGAGAAGGCAGCAATCGCAAAGATCAAGGAGCAGATCTGACACAAAGGAAGCCCCCGGTTCAAAAAACCGGGGGCTTCCCTGTTACTGCATCAGAATGCGCTTCAGCAGCGTGAGATCGGCGGCATTCAGCCTGCCGCTGCCGTCGCAGTCTGCCGCAGCGGGATTTTTCAGCACGGCAGTTTCGCAGAGCAGATAGCGCTGCAATGCAACCGCATCCGCAAGATTCTCCGCGCCGTCGCCGTTGACATCATGCAGCTTCCATGCGGGGGACGGATACCCGTAGAGCGCAAGCTCATTCATCGCGCCGCCGCCTTTCACGATCTTCAGCAGATCGGTCGGTGCGGATTCCTCCGTGAGCGAAATGCTGCGGGACATGTAGCTGCCGAGATCGCTCGACCAGAGCAGCGCATCGGTGTGTGCATCATAGACCTCGATGCTGCCCGTGCCGAAGGTGTCATAGACGCCGAAGCCGTCGAGCACATAGGGCTGATCGAGCTGCACATAGCATGTAAGCCCCGAGCCGGTAACATCGGTTTTTGGCGCTGTCAGTGCGCCGGTGTCGCCGTAGACGAATTCCGGCATCGTATCGGGCTCATCGAACATGCGGTAAAACTGACTGAGCTTTGTATCGGCGGGCGCTGCGGAAAGATCGCAGGTCTCGCCGGAAAAATCCGCATCGAGCGAGAGCAGCTCCGGCGTGATATACTTCCCCTTGCCGTTGACAATCGGCTTCTTCTCCGCGGAGACCGTCACGAAAACCGGCGTCTCCGACACATCGACCGCGATGCTGCGCATGCCGGACGCCAGCGCGGTCACGGTGCCCTCTGCATATTCGCCCATCGTTGTAAGATAGGCGTTCCCGTTCATCGGCATCGGGAGATTGTATCCCTTGATGACCTTGTCTTCGTTTGTCGGCGACCAGAGGCAATAGATCACATCGCCGTTTGTGCGGTCGGTGAAGGTGTATTTGCAGACGCCGCCGGCGGTCTCTGCCGCGGTGAGATCGGCATTTGCAAGCACGCTTGTCATGCAGGCGGTGTAATACCACGCGAGCTTCTTGTTCCATTCGCCCTTGCCCGTCACGAGACCCGAATTATAATAGACCCCCTCGCCCTCATCGCGGAGCTGAAACTTCGTCATGCGGTCTGCACCTGCGCCGATCGCGGTGAGATAGGTGCGTGCGACACGCTGCGCATAGCGGAGCTGATACTTCTCGTTATCGTGATTATCCGTGCCCTCGGTCTCGCAGTCCGCCATCGGAATCTCAAACTCGGAGATCCAGAGCTCGGTGCCGGGCGCGTTCTTGTCCATCCAGTCGAGCAGGCGGCGGATCGAAGCGGCCATGCCGCTGTCCTCGGGATTGTAATCATCGGGTCCGAGATGCACATTGATGATATCGACCGCGAACACGCCGTCCCTGCGGTTCCAGTCGAACCAGAGCTTCATCTGCGTGAGATAGTCGATCAGCGAGGCGGTGTTGAGCATGCCGCCCATTGCGAGCCGGAAGCCGGGGTCTGCCTGCTTGACACCTGCGTTTTTGAGCGTGCCCTCATGCCCGTCATAATCCGCAGAGCACATTGCCGCAAGCTCATAGGGCGTGAAGAAATTGGCATTGCCGCTCCATGTCTTGTTCGGCTCGTTGCAGTTTTCCACCGCGCCCAGCAGCCCCATGCCGACCTTTGCCTCCTGCGCATCGGTGATATTGAGTGACGAGAGCGGGACATCCTTGTTGCTTCCGTAGCGAGCCGCGATCTGATAGAGCACCTCCGCATGCTTTGCGTAGCTTGCGGGGTCGGTCGTGTCGGCACCGGCGGGCACCGGGATCTCTGCCGCATTCTCGCCGGAAATCACCTTTGATGCACCCTGAATACAGGGAATAATCGAGATATTCTGCGCCTGCATCGCGGCATAGTAGCTGTCCATATCGCCCCATGTGCCCTGCGTGAACTTCACCTTGCCGCTGTCATCGAGCATCCAGCTCAGATTGTGATATTCGCGGACATTGCCCGCCGCCATAATCGCGGTCATCGGGTCGTCGATAAACGCATTGAAGCCGATGCGCTGCCCGGCGGTAAGATCCATCTTCGGCGTGGCGGTCGCCTTTGCTGCGTCACGCGCCTTCTGCTCCGCGGTCAGCTCCGAGGAGAGATAGCCGTAAATCGCAAGCTCCGAGACACCGCTGTCACCGCAGGGCGTCACAAAGCGCAGATAGCGGGTCGCACGGGGCTGTTCGACCTGCACGCCGCGCCATGTATTATAGCTGTCGGTCGTGAACGACGCAAGGGGCACCCAGTCAAAGGGACCGCTGTCATAGACCGCCCAGTCCTGCACGCCGTTCGTGTCAAGAAAGCAGATGCCTGTGATGACATAATTCGCGCCGAGGTCGATGAGGCAGGTGTCATCGCCGAATTCCGACTGCCAGTTCGGCTTCCAGTTGACATTGCGCGTTGTCGCCTCCCAGAGTGCGCTGTCCACCTTCGTATTGTCAAAAGACGCAGGCACCTTGTCCTGATCGTCAAAGAGCACCGATGCGGGATTGAGATAATCCGCGCCGATATACACAAGGTTTTCGTCCATGATGCGGAACTGCGCCGCATCGAGCAAGCCGCTCTCCGCCGCCGAAACGGACACCGGCAGCGTGAGATTCGCCGCCGCAAAGAGCACTGCTGCCATTGCCGCGGGTATGCGTGTTTTCATAGGGATCCCTCCTGTTCTGTCAAGAAGCTGCAATCAGCAGTTACTACAAGAATATTATACCACATATGGTGTAAAATGTAAAGATAGCACATCGTATTTTTTGCGCTGCCGCACACAGCGCCCAAGTCTGCAAGAATTGTTCATAAAAATGAGAGATTATGCGATTGTAATGCAGGTGTTCCTGCGATATAATGAAAGCATAATACGGCGCAGTGCTGCCGCAGCGCGGTCAGAGCACACGGCACATCCCTCCCGCGATGCCGCCCGCTGCCGAGGAGCACAACACCCCTTCTGTGTCTCCGCCACGCGCCGCAGAAAGACAATCAGGGGGAAAAGAAAAAATGGGGGTTCAAACTTATGAAACATCTGATCCGCAGGATCCTGTCTGCTTCCGCAGCAGCGATCATGACCGCATCGCTCGCAGCCGCGCTGCCCGGCGCGCTTGCCTCCGCCGCGAACACCTACTGGAAATTTGACTTCGGCGGCGGCGGGACCGCATCGGGCTACACCGGCGTCAGCGCCTCGGACGGCTACAATGCAGGTCGCGGCTACGGCTTCTCCTCCGGCACAAATGTCTCGAATGTTGCCGCCTCCGGCAGAGACGCCCTGAGCGATGCCGTACAGTTCAAGAATTCTACGCCGAACGGCAAATATACCTTCTGCGCCGATGTGCCGAACGGTCTCTATCAGGTCTCCGTCTGGCTCGGCAACACCACCCGAACCAGCGTCGGCATCGAGGGCATGTATCAGATCATCAACATGACAGGCAACAACGCCTATCACACCCTTCAGGTGCCGATCACGGACGGACAGCTCAATATCTGCGCATGTGCCGGCAAAGCAGGCTATGCCTTCACCATGTCTGCGCTGGAGATCAAGCAGATCTCGACGCAGACGCACACCAACCCGACGATCTGGGTCTGCGGCGACTCCACCGTCTGCAATTACTATCCGCTGAACAGCTCCGGGCAGGCAGGCTGGGCACAGATGCTCCCGCAGTTTGTGGACGGGGATAAGTGGCAGGTCATGAATATGGCTGCCTCCGGGCAGTATGCCCGCGGCTTCGTGCAGGGCGGTCAGTTCGATGTCATCGAGAAGAACGGTCAGCCCGGCGATATCTATGTCATCTCCATCGGCATCAATGACACCAACTCCAAGAACAACACGACCGAAGCACAGTATCAGGAGATCATCACCGACATGACCAGGCGCGCACAGGCAAAGGGCATGCGCGTGGTGCTCGTCAAGCAGCAGGGCAGAAACGGTGACTGCCAGCGCAATCCGCTTCTGAAAACCAGATGGTATAACGGTGCGCTCGACAGAGTCAGCGCTGCGACCGGCGCTGAGGTCGTCGATCTCTTCAATCTCTGGCAGAATGACTGCCTGAAAAAGAGTGCGGCAGAGGTCAGCAAGCTCTATATGGATGACGGTCTGCACCCGAACCGCGCAGGCGCAACACGCCTCGCTGAGCTCATGTATCAGGCAATGCAGCCGCTGACCCCGAAGCAGGATCCGGTCACCACAGATCCCGTCACCACAGATCCCGTCACCACAGATCCGATCACCACGGAGCCTGTGATCACGGAACCGGCAGGCGATCCGCTCGTGCAGGGCGATCTGAACGGCGACGGCAGAATCACCGCAGCCGACCTCACGCTCATGAAGCGCGCAGCCCTGAAGGGCGCTGCATACCAGTATCAGCAGGCTGCCGATCTCGACGGCGATATGAAGCTCACTGCCGCGGATATCAAAATGCTGCGTGACTATCTCCTCGGCGAAGGCACAGAGTTTGCCGACACCAAATATGCCGCGTCCGAGCAGAAGTTCAACAAGGGCGTCCACGAGCAGACCAACGCAGGCTACACCTACCGCGATTACCTGAACCTCGACAACACAACCGACAGCGCCGTCACATTCAAGGTCAATGTTCCCTGGGACGGCAACTATCTCTGCACCTTCAACATCGCAAACGGCTCCGCAAATGACCGCAATATGATGATCTCCGTCAACGGCGGCAGCGACAAGTGGAAGCAGAACTTCCTCACGACCGGCGCCTGGACCACATGGCAGGAGCGCGGCATCGTGCTCCCGCTCAGAAAGGGCATCAACAGCATCACGCTGCAATCAAACACCGCTGAGGGCGGCCCGAACATCGACTATCTCTCGCTGAGCTTTACCGATGAGCCTGTGCCGGATACCTATGATCCGTCGCAGGAGCAGACAACCGTCACTCAGCCTGTCAGCGAAAAGCCGACGGTCTATGTCGCCGCAGATTCTACGGCACAGAGCTACCGCGCAGACAAAGCACCGCAGCAGGGCTGGGGCTACTATCTCAAGGATTTCTTCTCTGCGAATGTCACCGTCGATAACCGCGCCATCGCGGGACGCAGCTCCAAGAGCTTCTACGACAACGGCAGACTGAACTCCATCCTCGAACAGATCAAGCCCGGCGACTATCTTCTGATTGATTTCGGCATCAACGACGGCGATTCCGCCAAGTCGGAGCGCTATGCGCCGGTCAGGGGCAATGTCGATAACCCTGTCACAGGTTCGTTTGAATATTACATGACCTTCTACATCAAGGGCGCACTCGACAAGGGTGCTACACCGATTCTCATGAGCCCGACGCTCAGCATCAGGAACCAGACACAGCCCTTCAAGGTCGGCTACCGCAACATTGACTCCGCGTGTCAGGCGCTCGCGAAGAAATATAATATTCCGTATTTCGATCTCGGGCAGGCGATGGTCAATGAATTCAACAAGCGCGACTTCAACACCGTCAGGAAGTATTATATGGGCGGCACAACCGGCGGCACCGATTTCACGCACTTCACGGAAACCGGCGCAAAGGAGACCGCGCAGATCATCTGTAACGGCATCAGATCCCTCGGCATCCCGCTCTCCCGCGAAGTCAAATAAGCGTACAAACAGAATGCGCCGTCTGCATTTCCTCCGCAGACGGCGCATTTATGATGCAGTTCAGTCGGTACACCTGCCGCAGTCAGAGCAGCCGTTGCAGATTGGCTTCATGCCGCAGGTCTCGCAGCGCTGCCGGAAATGCGGGTGATACAGCTCCCCCTCCGGAATCGGATTGCCCCATGTGTCGCGCAGGTCAAAGTGCATCGGCTTGCCCTGATAAAACATGCCGGATTTATACGCCTGCTGGCTTTGCAGGCCGTTTCCCTCGATGCAGTAGAGCTTGCCGTCCTTGCGAAAGCGCCTGCCTGTGCCGCAGAAGACAAATGTCACATTGCTGTCAACGCATTCCTGTCTCAGGTTCTGCACCCAGCGGAAATCGCAGGGACGCGCCCCGCCGTAGTTCTCGCCGTCACAGAGCACGCGCTCGATCTGCCCTGTCTCAAGATACTGCCGCATGGAGACCGGTCCGATGAACGGCGCACACATCACGCCCTTGTGACGGAACGGCAGCTCCAGCAGGATCGGAATGCGCTCATCGGCGCGGCGCTGGTTTTCTGCAGTCACATTGAAAAAGATGTGCGCCCAGCCGTCCCCCCAGTCTGCGGGGAGACAGCGTTCCACGCGCTCCGGGCGCTTGGTCAGCAGGAAAAAGATCACATCCCGCCGCTCCCGCATGATGTCCCATGCTTCCTCACGCCAGGGGTCTGCCTCCGCAAGGAAGAAATCCGAGGTCATGCAGACGCGGATCATCTCGCCGCTCTGCACCTTAAATCCGCCGCTGCGGTTTCGCTGGAGCGGATAGTCAAAGCCCGCCTTTGTACGGTAGATCTCGCCGCCGTCCTTGCCGCGCACCCCGTCGAGAAAAAACATGTAGCAGTGGTCACAGCCCTCGCTCTTGCGGACGCAGCCGTGCCAAGGATTCCAGATATCGTGCATATGCGCCCTCCTCTTCAGACTGATACCGTCTCCGCTGTTTTCATCATCGGTATACAAAAAACGGGATCATTCCGCAGAATTGTTCCCGTTTTTTCCATGATGTGCATCACAGGGCACACAATCGCTCAAACTGTGCCTGTGCCTCATTCAGCAAGGCCGTGTAATCGGCATCCGCCTTGCTTCTCAGCAGCTCTGTGATCTCGCTGATCGGCTTTGTCAACGGATCCAGAGAGAGGTTTGCATACATGCCCTTGAGCGCATGCGCGGTTTCAAAAGCAGCCTCCATCCTGCCGCCGGCGATCTGCTGCGCCAGAAGCGTCAGCCGCTGATCCTCGGCCGCCTTTCCGACCAGCATCAGATAAAAGCCTTCGTTATTCATGCAGCGCGCCAGCCCAAGATCCACATCCGCGCCGAATTCTCTGAGTTTGTCCGCAGTCAGCATCCTCATTCTCCCTTCAGCTGTTTTTCAATGAGTCCCGCAAATTGTTCGGAAGGCAGAGGTCTGGAGAAATAGTAGCCCTGAATGACATCGCAGTCCATTTCCTTCAGAAGCTCCATCTGCTCCCGCTTCTCAACGCCCTCGGCGATCACCGGAACCTCCAGCAGTCTTGCGATCTCGATCATGATCCCGACAAGTCTCGCGCTCTTCGGATCCTCACAGATATGCTTGATAAAGCGCATGTCTAGCTTCAGTGCGTCGATTGCAAGCGATGTCAGCATATTCAGCGAAGAATAGCCGCTGCCGAAATCGTCCATCTCGATGCGGAAGCCAAGCTCTCTGAGCGCAGCGACAGTGTCACAGATCTGCTGCGAATTGTCGGTATATGCAGATTCCGTGATTTCAAGGAGCAGTTCAGCGGTCGTGAGGCCGTTGTTCCGTACAATCTCCGTCAGCTCCTCGCCCAGCATCGGATCGAATACATCGACACGCGACACATTCACCGAGACCGGCAGTGTGATGCCGTATTCCGCCTTCCACTTCGCGATCTGCGCCGCAGCTTCATTCCACACATAGCGGTCGAGCTTATGAATCAGGCCGTTATTTTCAAAAAGCCGGATGAACACACCGGGGCTGATCATGCCGCATTCCGGATGAAACCAGCGAATCAGCGCCTCTGCGCTCGCAAGCACCGGCTTGTCCCCTCTGATATTGTATTTCGGCTGATAATACACCTGAAACTGCCGCTCCGCCAACGCCTTGTCCATATCATTGATCAGCCGCTCATGAAACAGCTCTTTGTCGTGCAGCTCGGCGTTATACTGATTATAGCAGGTCGTGTAGGAATTCCGGAGTTTCCGGCAGGCAAGCTTCGCACGGTCAAAGCGCAGATCCATGTCCAGCGGCTCTCCTTCATCGGAATAGACACCGATCCTGACACTGAATCTGTAATCACCGGTCACGCTGCCGAGCTTTCCGATGAGCTGCTTCATCACCTGCGGCAAATTGTCATCATGCGGGATATATACAAAAAAGCAGTTGCTGTCGCTCCGGCAGGCAAGTCCGCCGCGCTCCTGCACAATCTCATGCACACCGCTGCCAATGCGTTTCAGCAGCAGATCGCCGTATGATCTGCCGTAGAGTTCATTGATGATGCGGAAGCGGTTGATGTCAATCACGATCGCATCCATCGGCATATGATCGTTCATTTCGTCGATCTTCCTGCCGTATTCAAAGAAAAACTCCTTGTTGAAGAGACCCGTGAGGCTGTCGCGCTCGGTCTCATGGATGATGACGCTGTCTTCTGCCAGCTCGATAGAATGGCTGACACGCGCACGGATGATCTCCGGTATGTCGTAGGGCTTTGCGATAAAATCGGCAGCGCCGCTCTGCAGGCACGCTGCCTCAGAGCCCTTCTCCGAGGTCAGCACGATCACCGGGATGCGCCGCATCTCGCTGTCTGAGCGAAGGATCTTCAGCAGACTGAACCCGTCCAGCTCCGGCATATGCAGGTCAAGGATCACCAGCGAGAGCATATGGCATTCTTTTCTGATGAATTCCAGCGCTTCTGCGCCGTTTTCCGCAAAAACGACCTCATAGAGATCTCTCAGCATCGCGGCAAGAATCTCTCTTGCGACCAGCTCGTCATCCACTATGAGAATCTTTCTGCGGAGACCCTTTTTCCGTTCAAGTAGTTCCTGCATAATGTTTCCCTCCGAAAGGCGTTCCAATCTGCATACGATTTCTGCGCAGCGCCTGCCCGTTCAGCACACTGCATTGTCTTTTTGTGCGGAAAAATCTTTTAAGCTAATTACTATTATACACGAACGCCGAAAAAAAGTCAATACACAGTAAGCGCCAACCACCCCCAGCCCTCCACAAAAGGATAAAAATGAGGTATAATGACTCCAAAAGGGTCTAACCCGGAGGAGTTGAAGAAATGGCAACAATCAAGTCAGTCAAGAAAGA
>JAEEXH010000061.1 GCA_016291435.1 Oscillospiraceae bacterium | reverse complement strand
TCTGATGCGTGCAGACCGTTAATTGCCTTTTCAAAGCCACTGCACATCTGGATGTCATCAATCAACACGAAATTTTCAGTACCTGTCTTGAATGCCGACTTGATATACTCGTAGAGCGGGCGATATTCTGTCAGCTCGTCAAACTCAGGCAGATTAAAGTTGATGTGAATGATATTGGCATCCGGGTGGTTTTCCGAAAGATAATCCCTGAATGCTTCCAGAAGCTTGGATTTTCCGCAGCGGCGAACACCTGTGATGACCTTAATATCGGGTGTGCCGATGACATTGATGATTTTTTGCAGATAGTCGCTTCGTTCGATCAGTTTCATGATTCTGTACCTCCATCTATAATAATCATTATACCACATCCATTTCCCAAAATCAAGTGTTTTTCAATTTTGGGAAATAGAAAAGAAAGGAAATGAATACTATGCTTATACAGAAAGAATACAATTCAATGGACATTGTTGCTCTTGATAAAGCAGCCCTGCTGCTGCGGACGACAGCGGAAGAACTGTCATATCTGCCTGAAGATGTACAGCAGGATATGGCGGCAGCGGTCGAGCCCCCAGTTAGTCAGGCGTTTTCGGAAGTGCAGCGGATCTGGAACCGCGCATTTCTCCGCGAGGAAATGCAGGCAGTATCGCGTGTCTCCGGTGTTTTCGTGCAGTCCCTGATCTCACTGCCGCAAAAGGTGCAGATCACATTATCTTATTTGCTCTCGGAAAACCCCGCCGATGCGGTCACGCTGAATCGCTGTATCACCGCGTATCTTGGAACAGCCGCACTGCCGGATATTGCAGCGCTGCTGAAAACACCGCTGCATAAGCTCACAGCACTGCCGATCGAACAGCAGAAAGCAATCTGTGGAGCATTTGATGTACTCTGCGGCACTGTATCAGATGAAGCACTCGCCGCGGAACTGAACGCAATTCTACAGAGAATGGAGGAATCATAATGCCGGACAAAAATGCACAGGCACAGAGCCAGCGCGAGGCTGAAATTGCCGCACAGCAAAAGCGCGAAGAAGCTGCACGCGCGGCACAGCCCACAGAAGCAAAACCCGAAAAGCTGCTGCCGTTCCTGAATACAGCGAAGGAACGGTATACGACGAATATCGCAGACCTCAACGCAAAGAGAACCGTACAACAGGACAAGATCACGCAAAATGAAGAAAAGATCGAGCGCCTGACTTCCAAAGCAGACCGCCTTTCCGCAACGAATGACATGATGAAACGCCTGACAGCGGGCACATTTCTTGAAGCGGCTGCTGACGCGATCATTGCGCGGAATCAGAAGCGGATCGACAAGATCGAAAAAAAGCAGATTCCGAATGCGGAAAAGAAGATCGCAGAGCACGAAAAGCGCATAGAAGCGCTGGACAGAAAAATCGAAATGCAGCAGCGCAAAGCGGACAAATGCACGGCGCTCAGTAATGTCATCACAAGCTTTGTGATTATGGATCCCGCCAAGCGCAGAGCACAGTTCTCGCAGGCGATGGACACGCTGAACCGCGTCACAAAAGAATCGCTGGAAGCAAAGCTTGACAGATGCACCGACAGAAACGCCGTGCTGCAGAAGCGGCTGCAATCGGGCAAGCTGACGCAGGCACAGGCAAAGCGTGTAGGCACGCAAATTTCAAAGAATCTTGAGACGATCCATCAGGTTGAAGCCAAGCTGAGCAAGCTCGAAGCATTGACACTCCCCTACGCACAGCAGCCGCCGGCACATCAGGATCTTGCGCAGGCGGATGCAGAGCGCCGTATTACCGATGCCGTGCAGAGCGGAGAAGTACGCGTCAATCCGCTGGCGGAAACGATCAGTGTGGATGTCGCGGAACTGGCGGCAGACCGTGCGCGCGAGGCGATTCAGCTTGAAGCGGCAAAGCTTGTCGCGGCAATGTCTCCGCAGGAGAAAAAGGATTTCATGAACCGCGCAGACGCTTACAAAACACGTACCCCGACGCCTGTGGAGATCGCGGTATTTGAAATGCTTGCAGCGGAAGAAAAGGCGCAGGCAAGACCGGCGCAAGCTGCACCTCAGCAGGGCTTTGTGCTGAGCCGGCAGAAACGTACGGCAATGGCAGACAGAGCCGCACAGGCACAGCATCAGCCTGCAAGAACGGACAGACAAAATCAGCAGCACGATCTCGAATGATCGTGCTGAACCGAAAGGAGGAAAGTCATGGAACTGTACGGAAACAGATTCTGGAACGATGCGACAGATAACCGGAACAAAGCATTTTTCACGATGCAGGAGGAGACATTTCGCGCCGTCGCTGCAAAGCTCGATGCTGAGGGGATGAACTACTGCGCCTTTTCGCATAACGACAGCTACAAAATGGCGGTCAATGCGGCAGATGTACAGTATTTCTGCGAGATGCTCGGAGAGGAACTGTCTGCGCAGATGGAAGCTGCGGAAGCATCCCGAGATAATACACCGCAGACTGTGATCGGCACAACGGAATACCGCAGTATTCCCGAAAAGCGCTATTTCACATCGGATACGGATATGGTGCTGAAAGTCGCAGAACAGCTGCAGGCACAGGGCATCCCCTTCTCCGGGCGTGTGTATGAAGACCATGCGACACTCACAGTCAGCGCGGCAAATGAACAGACGGTTCTGCGCATCAATGACGCGATTCTGAACGCAAGGCAGCAGCACCGGCATCCGGTCACACAGCACATGGTTGTCGGCAATATTCCGTATCGGGATATTCAGCAGCCGTCGTGCTTTATGTCGCGGCTGAAACCGCAGGAATTCATGCAGATCAAGCCGGTGATCGATGCTGCCGAAATTCCGTATTCAGGCATCGTCAAGCCCAATGGCATCATCCTGACGGTCAATCAGAGCGATGCGGAGCGCTTTGCGGTCGTGCTCAATGCAGCGCAGACCAAGCAGCAGAGCATCGACGAACTCAATGAGGCAGGATTCTCGGAGCATCAGATTGCCGTTCTGGATTCTGCACTCGATCAGTTTGCGGCAGCAAATGACTGGAGCTCGATCCTCACATTTGTTGACCCGCGTTTCAATGATGAACAGCTGACGCATATTGCAGAGCTTGCGGCAAAATACATCACGCAAAGCGAAGCGGACAGAATCTTTGACCGCAGCGGGATTCTGCTTGATCTGATTCAGTACCGTGATGCAGCACGGCGGCAGATTGCGTTTGATGAAACATTCCGCGATACAAATTATTCAGCGGAACAAAGAACGGCGCTGTTTGCGCTGTATGAAAGCGGCATGACTGCGGAGACGCTGAATTCCTTTTTCGATGAAAGCTACACCGTCGAAGAAATGGAGCGTGTCGGTGCCTGTTTCCGGGAATCCGATTGTGAGGGCATCCAAAAGATTCAGCAGGCGCACGGCAGAGCGGAAACACCGAAGCTGACCGGCTTTGACCCTGAGCCTTCAGACATCGCCGCGGCAGCACAGATGCGGCAGGCGGAGGAAGACCTGCGCCGTGACATTCCTGCCGGTGACTGGCAGCCGCTGATGGACGAGGATGACAGCCCCGTTATCACCGGCGCAGACGGCACATTTGAAATCTACCGCTTGCAAGAAGCAGCCGATACGGAGCGCATCCGCTTTGAGGATTATGAGACATTGCAGAAGCTTGGTATCGGCATTTCTGCGGCGCAGTATTCCTGCATTTATACCGGCGAACTCAGCGGTGATACCGCAACGCTTGACGGCATTTTCTACACGCTCAACGAAAATCATCCCGCGGATTTCAATGCCTATTCGCTGTCTGTCGGCGATATTATCGTGCGGAATCAGAACGGCGAACGTACGGCACATTTTGTGGACAGATTCGGATTCCGTGAGCTGCCGGACTTCTTCCGGGAACGCGAAACAGATCTGTTCGCGCTGCCGTTCAGCGACCGTGACCGGCAGATCATCGGCAATACACCGTTCAAATACATCAAGGGCAAGACCTATCACACGCATGATACGGAAACCGCAATGCAGATCGCGCAGGAGCTTGCGTCACGGGAAATCAGGTTCTCCGGCAAAATCAACGGCGACAGCACGACGCTGACGATTCCGGCAGATGCAGAGGAGCAGTATCAGGAGATCGCGGCAGAGTTTGCAGAACCGGAAGCACCGCAGGTGGACGAACCTGCGGAATCTGAACCGGCACAGCCGCTTGTGCTGCATGTCGGCGACCATATCCGGCTTGCGGACGACCCGCAGACAACATGGATTGTAACCGAGGTTTCCGACTTCATTCTGAAGCTGGAAAATGCCGACCGTTCAGCATTGGCATCTGCGCAAATGATGACCGGCTGGCAGCATCATCTCAACAGCGAGAACGTAACCATTCTGCCGGAAAAGGGCTTGCCCGCACCGGCACCGAAGAAGCGCAGTGCACATGCGCAGCAGACTGAGGGGCAGCTTGCGCTCTTTGCCGCTGAGCCGGATAAATCAGACAGACGCCGCGAACTGCTGGTGCAGGAAATCATGCGCGGCACCGGCTTTGAAAACGGCAAGCTGCGCGTATCGGAATATATCGAAGAGCATCACCCGACGGCACAGGAGCTTGCAGACTTTCTGAAAAAGGAATACGGCATCGGCGGACACAGCGGCAGCGGCGATGTGCAGTTTGCAGACCATGACAGCAAGGGCATCGTGATTCGCACGACGGATAATCAGAGCTTTACGTATAGCTGGAACGAGGCAGCAAAAGTCACCGCAGAGCTGGCGGAACAGGGCGCATATCTCACGCAGCAGGACATTGTGGAAGCGATTCGCAATGCACATTTTTATCTTACGGAATTCCACGACGACGAGCGGAATCAGTATTATGCGGCGATCATTGAAAAATACACAAAACATCCGTTGATCACAGAGGCGCTTGCGGAAGCGGCAGAGCCGGTCGGACAGGAACAGCCTGAGCCTACTGGACCTGTCGAGGTTGCGGCGAGCGAGGACGGACTGCTTCGTTTCGTGCTGATTCATCAGGAAGACGATGTGCATCCCTGGAATGTGCAGCGGTGGTCGCGCAGCAGCGTCGATGAGGAATTCCAGTATTCCGGATACGGCAGGCATATGAACAGCGAGGAGGATGCCCGCGGATACGCGGTTGCAGCCGTTGACCGGTTCGACAATGAGCAGTGTGCGCAGGCAATTCACAATACCGTTTACGAGAATTATCAGGACAACATTTTTCATTCAGACATTGCGCTGGCGCGGGTGCAGGAGACATACAGCACGGAGCGCATTGCGCTGCTGCTTGCCGTGACCGCGCTCCGTGCAGATTGGGATCAGCGGTATTCCGGCGAGGTGCGCGACTGGGCGCGCAAGGTGATTCTGCTGCACAGCGACGATGAGATCAGGCGCGCGGAATCGGTACACTTTACCGTGCATCCCGGATTGCTGAACATGCTGGCAGAGACTGTCATGCAGCAGCAGGCGGAGCGCATCATTGCAGAACCGGAAATCACGGAGGCACAGCCCCCTGCGCCGGAAAAACCGCGCAATACAATGGAGCACCGCATTTTCAAAAGGATGCAGGAATTGTATCCTGAGATCATGCAGGATAACCCGAATGCACATCTCTACGAGCACTACGAAAGCACGAATCCCAGATCCGGATATGAGCCGTTTGCGATCGAGCGAATTTCGGACATTGAAAACGGGCAATGCCTGATTTCGATGATGCACACCTATGAGCAGAACGGCGATCTCATGCGCGATCCGGACATTGTACTGCGCGTCGATTTTGAAAAGCAGACCGCAACCGCGATCAGCTACCGGCAGGACAGTCTCGGGATCTATCGTGAATATCCTGACGGCAGCACGGGACAGCGTGACACCAACCGTTTCATGCTGACATGGCTGAAAAATCTACGTGTGCAGGAGCGGGAAATCACGCGGGCGGCGGCACAGTTTGTGCATGAGGGCATCGAATACAACATCGGCCTGGAGTATGAGAACGGAAAGGTCAAAACAATCGAATGCGACGGGCATCCTGAAATCGAAGCCGCCTATGCGGAAGCACACGGCATCACGCTGCCGGAGCCGATTGCCGCGGACAACACCCACGAGATTCAGGTCGGAGACCGCTATCAGTATGAGGGACGGGAGTTTGAAGTCACGCAGCTATCCGGCCTGTATCCGAATGATGTGACAATCGCTGTGCGCGATCAGAGCGGCTATGCGCTTGTGCAGAATATCGACCGTGACACACTGAGCCGCGAGGGAACATATCTCGGCAAACAGCAGCAGGAAGCAGCGCAGCCCGCCGATTTCACGATCCCCGATGACTTCTCTGTTGCCGCCGGCAAAAAGGGCAAGTATCAGGCAAATATCGCTGCAATCCAGATGCTGAAAACGATCGAATCCGAGGGTAGAAGCGCGACACCGGATGAGCAGAAAATCCTCGCCGGATATGTCGGCTGGGGCGGCATTCCCGAGGCTTTTGATTCGGACAATGACGCATGGACGCAGGAATATACCCAGCTTCGAGACCTGCTGAAGCCGGAGGAATACGCTGCGGCAAGAGCATCGACCGAAAACGCGCACTACACGCAGCCGATGATCATTTCCGCGATGTACCGCGCACTGGAACAGTTCGGTTTCACCGGCGGCAGAGTGCTGGAGCCGTCAATGGGCATCGGGCATTTCTTCGGCGCGATGCCGGAGAACATGCGCGCAGCCTCTGAGCTGTACGGCGTTGAGCTGGACAGCATCAGCGGCAGAATTGCAAAACAGCTCTATCCCTCCGCCGACATTGCGGTGACGGGATTCGAGCATACATATTTCAACAACGGCGCATTCGATGTCGTTGTCGGCAACGTGCCGTTCGGAAATTACCGTGTCATTGATGCTGCATACGATGAAGAGAAATTCAAGATTCACGATTATTTTCTCGCAAAATCCGTGGACAAGCTGAAAGCGCGCGGCATCATGGCGGTGGTGACTTCTTCCGGCACGATGGACAAGCTCGATGCATCTGCGCGGCAGTATCTTGCTGCGCGTGCGGATCTGGTCGGTGCTGTTCGTCTGCCGAATACCGCGTTCAAGGCAAATGCCGGTGCGGAGGTCACAACGGATATTCTGATTTTCCGTAAGCGCGAGGAACCTCTGGCACAGGACGCTCCGTTCCCGGAATGGACAGAACTCGGCGAGACTGCAGACGGTCTGCGCGTCAACAGCTATTTTGCGGAGCATCCCGAAATGGTGCTCGGCACGCTGCAAGTGAGCTCCAATCCGTTTTCTTCCGGTGTGGAATGCGTACCGCTGCCGGAAACAGATCTGCGGATACAGCTCGCAGAGGCGCTCGGCAGGCTCTCTGCCGAAATCTCACAGGAACGCAGTACTGTGCCGGTACGCGCAGAGCAGTATGCAGATGACGCGCCGCTGAAAACCTATTTTCTGCGGGACGGCAATCTGTATTTCCGCGATTCTGCACAGAAACCGGCAGAGTTGTCCGAGCTTACAGGCAAAAAGCGCGAGCGCGTGGTTGGCATGATCGGCATTCGTGACGCGGCGCGTGCGGTGATTCAGGCGCAGACGGAGAATTGCTCCGACGAAGAACTGAGAAAACTGCAAGCCCTGCTCACAGAACAATATGACGCATTCTACAAGAAATTCGGGCTAATACACGCAAAAGCAAATGCGCAGGTGTTCCGTGAGGACGACGGCTTTGCGCTGATCTGCTCGCTCGAAAAGACTTATGACATCAAGAAGGGCATTCTCGCGGAGAAAGCGGATATTTTCACAAAGCGCACGATCAACGCCGTGATCGCGGTCGATCATACGGAATCCGCGGAGGACGCGCTGATCATCTCCATGCAGTACCGCGGCAGAATTGATTTCCCGTATATGTCAGAGCTTTGCGGCAAGACAAAAGAGGAACTGATCGCCGATCTGAAACGCAAAATCTATCCCGTTCCTGACCTCGCGCATCCGGAGCATATCACCTATCAGACGGCGGACGAATATCTGTCCGGCAATATCCGCGTCAAGCTCGATGAAGCGCGTGCGGCGGCAGCACAGAATCCGCTGTTTGCAGCGAATATCCCCGCGCTGGAAGCGGTCATGCCCGAGAAGATCCGCGCCGGAGACATTACTGTGCGTCTCGGCGCAACATGGATTCCCGAAAAGTATGTGCGGCAGTTCATGTATGAAATGCTGCAAACGCCGTATTATCTGCAATCGCAGGAATCCGTGCGCAGCAGCCGTGCCCGCTGGCAGCGTGACCGCATCAATGTAGAATTCTTGCCGGAGGTCGGGCTCTGGCATGTGACAAACCCCAGACAGGACCGAAGCATCCGCTCAACGCGCGATTTCGGCACGGACGCGATGACCGCATACGAAATCCTTGACGATGTGCTGAATCTGCGTTCCCCGAAGGTCTACAAGACTGTAGCGGACCCGAATGCCGAGCGCGGCGAAAAGCGCGTGATCGACGGCGAAGCGACATCTTTGGTGCAGAAAAAAGCCGCTGCCTTGCAGCAGGCGTTCACCGAATGGATTTTCCGCGACCCCGAACGTGCCGCAGATCTGGTGGAGCGCTACAATGCGCTGTTCAATTCCACAAGGCCGCGCGAATACGACGGCTCGCACATGGTTTTCCCCGGCATGGCATCGGATATCACGCTGCTGCCGCATCAGAAGAACGCGGTCGCACATGCGCTGTACGGCGGCAATACGCTGTTTGCGCACTGTGTCGGCGCAGGCAAAACCTTTGAAATGATTGCAACGGCAATGGAAGGCAAGCGGCTCGGGCTGCACAAGAAATCGCTGTTTGTGGTGCCGAAACACCTGACGGAGCAGATCGGCGAGGACTTTCTGCGGCTGTATCCTTCCGCGAATATCCTTGTGGCGACAACGCATGACTTTTCGGCATCCCGCAGACGCGAGCTGATGGCGCGCATCGCAACCGGCAACTATGACGCGGTGATCATCAGCCATGAGCAGTTCAGGATGCTGCCGCTCTCTGCGGAGCGTGCAACACGGCAGATGCAGGCGGAGGTCGATGCACTGACAGAATCCATTGACCGCGAACGTGCGGCAAGCGGCGGAAGGAATTTCACCGTAAAAGCAATGGAACGGCAGCGCCGGTCCTTGCAGCAGCAGATCGAAAAGCTGGTGGCAGCAGCAAAGCGCGACGAGCAGAATGTCACCTTTGAACAGCTCGGCATTGACCACATTTTCGTCGATGAAGCGCACGAATTCAAGAATCTCTTTTGTCCGACAAAGCTACAGAATCTCAGCGGTGTCTCGACCTCCGCATCGCAGAAAGCCATGGATCTGTTCCTGAAATGCCGGTATCTGGATGAAGAAACCGGCGGGCGCGGGATCACCCTTGCAACCGGCACACCTCTGAGCAATTCCATAACTGAGCTGCACACCATGATGCGTTACTTGGAATACGATTTCCTGAAAGACCACGGCTTACAGCACTTCGACAATTGGGTTGCGGTTTTCGGTGAGCAGAAAACAGATTATGAGTTAAAGCCTGCGGGCAACGGCTTCAAGGAGCGTACCCGTATCGCAAACTATACAGGTCTGCCCGTCTGAAAGCCTTACATATAAATTACTTGTACTTCCGCACCGATCAGATGCAGAACTGAATGTGAATACCGTCCTCATCGGACACATAGACCGCATCGATCATCATCACAGCGATCTCGTGTTTGGCATCTATCGTCAGGCTATCCCAATTTTTCAGCGGCTCCTTCAGGGGCTTCGTATCAATAGCCCTATGCTTACGGCTTTTCATTTGGAGCTTGCTTTCCAGTTTGGATTTCGCCTTGTGGAACTCCTTGATACGCTTCTGAATGTAGGCGAACAGTACCTCGTCGGCATCAGGGAGCTTGTCCATCAACTTGTGAATATCATCATCGTATTTCAGTATCTCAGCTTTGAGGCTTTCTGTTTCGGCATCGGGAGTATCTTCTTCGTGCCTTGCGACCTCAAGGCTTTTTATTTTGTCGCACATAGCGATATACACAGCTTCCTCCACATCGTCGAGCTTTGTTTTCAGAGTACGCTTTCTGCACCCCTGAGCCGTGGAGAAACCGAAGTCGATCAGATACCGCCAAGTCTTAGTTCTCTCCTTATTGTGCTGAATGTTGAGCTGAATGCTGTAACCGCAGTGCGGACACTTCAACATTCCCACAAGCCATGATCTTTTCGCCTTGCCGTTGTTCGGGAACTTTCGGTTATGGGCTTTTTTGTCCTGGACAGCAAGCCAAGTTTTGGAGTCAACAAGTCCCTCATGATAGCCGACCTTGACATAGGTCTTTCCGTCATTATCCTTGTGAGCGAATACGCCATGTACGCCGTCATAGGCTTCTACATCATCGACGATCTCAAAACCTCTCGACTGGAAATAGGCGTAAACATCTTTATCGGCTCTCACATAGAGAGGACTTTCCAAAATAAGAGAAACATGACTCTGATTGATGCTGCCCCTCGACTTGTACGCTCCTGTCCGCCGTGTAACGACTTCATTCTCCTTGAAGAATTCGATAATATCTTTCAGAGAACACTCCGGCTGCTGATACATCGAGAAAGCGATACGCACCGACTCTGCCTGTTCCGAGGGAACGAGAACCGAGCCAGTCTTACCGTTCACAGTTCTGCGCTCCGAGTCATAGCCATAATACATTTTACCGCCCTGATAAAATCCAGTTTCACGGGCTTTCGTATTGTAGGCATCGGCAACTCTGGCAGCGATCGTTTCACGCTCAAACTCAGCGAAGTTCAGAAGATTGTTCCTCATCATACGCCCCTCTTTTGTGCTTGTGTTGAAAGGCTCAGACAGAGAATAAACGGATACGCCATAGCGATCAAGCTCGTCCGTGATGTTGAGATACTCTCTCATGTTTCTGCTGAAACGGTCATACTTCTTCACAACGATCCTGCTGATAAGTCCGTCACGAGCATCCTGCATCATCTGGATAAAGGCAGGACGGTGAGCGACATCTTTACCACTCTTGCCATCGTCGCAATAGATACGATAAGGTTCATCGCCTACGAACCTGATACACTCCTCCTTTTGGGCATTTATCGACAGCGAGTTATTGCCCTTAAAGCTGTCACTTACGGAACGGCGGACATAAATCGCCGTCAGTCCCTTTTGCTGAATTGTTTGTTTCATTTTTACCGACCTCCATTATGCAAATGAAAGCCGATCTACGCACATCTATATCATAGCGCATATCGGCTTCAATTGCAAGCATCTTACACAGATTCGTCCGTGTAATTATGAATTTTAGCGATATGCACTATTATTCATTTTCGTTTTTCTCTGAATTGCTGCGCTCTGCACCACTCAGAATTTCATACATCCTGTTGAGCTTCTGTCTCTTGATAACATCGGGAACACTCTCAGGCGAGGAATATGTCACCCTGATACCCGAAGCTGTGTGCAGCTCAACTACCTTATCTCTCTCTACGGCAGATGTAATCTCGTTCGTTCAACACTATCCTTTCCGACAGCTCGTTCCATTTTCACACTTCCTGCTGTCTGTATCCATAAAAATCGTCCCGTTGGTTACGGGGAAAATGCCTTTGACCGTTCAGGCAATTTAGTCCTCATCGCTGTCCTGCTTATCGTAGAACGCAATGTCATCGCTGTCTTCAGACGAGCGACCGCTGCCTGCAAGCTCTGCAATATCTGCATCGCTCAGACCGCTTGTCTGGAGCATCTCAGCCTGCTGATGTTCTCTGCTGAGAATATCGAGCAAGTCCTGCCCCGTGCAGTTGTACTGCTCGCAGATCGCCTGATAGCTCAGTCGGGCATTTTCCTCCATGAGCTTCTTACGCTTCTCAGTGTCACGCTTGATGTTCTTGGAGAGCTGTTCGATCTTGCGATCATTCTCAGCGATCTTTTCAGAATAGAGTGCTATGGGAATCACCTCACCTTCATTTTTGTCATTTCACATATTCCATGAGCCGAAGCTCTGATTTCTCCTTTTCATACTCCAATTATAGCGCGCAATAATACAAAAAATCTATTCGCATACCAGACAAACTTTTCTCAACACAGCCAGAAATCGGAGCAACCGAATTTTCAGAAACGTGCAGTTATGAGGGGGTTACGATACCCTGAGAGCATAGAAACCCGCAACTGTCATTTTGACGAATACCCGAAATCCGATTCATTGACTTTTTGAGATTTTTCTTGTATCATAATCACAGGGACGGACGCAGAGCTTTGAGCCGAAAACGAGAAAGAGAAAAATAGTCGCTGACGCTCCAATTCCGCATACGAAAATGCGGAAACCACCTGAGCCGACAGGCTCATATGCAAAATAGCCCCACAGGGGCTAACACAAATCGCGCAAGCTCGGCATAGCTGCACTACAAATCACAGATTTGAGTACACCAATGCACCGCTTGGCAGAGGGCTGCCGCCCCTACAACCCCGCAATTAGAAATAGAAAGGAAAACAGAAAACATGAGCAACAAAACCAAGCGAACACACAGTATTCAGGTCAGGTTAAGTGACGAAGAATACGAAGCATTCAACCGCAAGTTCACGGCAAGCGGTATGAAGTCCCGGAGCGATTTCTTCCGCCACATGATCTTCAAAGGCTACATCGTGAAGTTCAACGATGACGAGCTGAAAGAGCTGCTGAAACTTGCGAGGAGCATATCCAACAACTTCAATCAGGTGGCAGTCAGAGCCAACAGCGGCGGAAAGGTCTACCCCGAAGATATTTCCGCACTCAGGGAGGAGGTGGAGAAGCTCTGGCAACCACTAAGATTTTTTCAATCTCAGTTGATGAGCTTGCATCACTGAAGTATATTGCCAATCCCGAAAAGACAGATAACGGCAGACTGATCTTCACGCAGGGGTGCAGCGCCGATCCCGAACAGGCTCACCGTGACTACGAAGAAATACGTGCGAACGGAACAGGCAAAAGCTCCGTCCTCGCCCAGCACTTCATTGTTAGTTTCAAGCCTGGGGAGATCACTCCCGAACGAGCATTGCAGCTCGGTCAGGAGATATGCGAGCAGTTTCTCAAAGGCGAGTATCAGTATTTCATGGCTTGCCATATCGACAAGGAGCATACGCACCTTCATTGTGTTTTCAATAATACCAACTGCATCGACGGCAGGACTTTTGAAACTCATGAGAACCGCAGGACTACAAAGCAGGACAGGTCATTTCAGAAGCTCATGAACATCACCGATGAGGTATGCAAGCGGCACCACCTTTATGTTATCGAGCGCCCTGAAATGGGCAAGGGTAAGAGCCATTGGGAGTGGGACATGAGCCGTCAGGGATTATCATGGAAAGCAAAGCTGAAATATGCCATAGATCAGGTTATCAAGGTCAGCGAAAACTTTGAGGACTTCCTTGCCAAATGCGCCGATTTCGGAGTGCTTGTCGAGTATGATCCCGACCACAAGATCGACCTGAAATTTATGCTTGCGGAGCAAAAAGAACGCAATCCGAGAGCGAAGTATACCCGAAGTCGAACGCTGGGCTGGTTTTACGAGACTGAGCAGATCAAAAGCCGTATCGCACAGTATCAAGGGTGTATGGTTTATGTGCCGAGGTCGAAGATAAGAGCCATTACGAAGAAGCCTGAGAACAAGTTTGTTCAGGACGCTATCGACCGTGGCAATATGAAGGTGGCGAGTATCGCCAAGAACATTATAGCTGAATATGGAGTTGAGCCTGAAGAAATACGCAATGCAGCGATTTCCGCTTATGCTCACAGCCGTGGACTTCTCTCCAAGCTGAACGACCTGAAAACTGAGATCGAAGATCTGGAAGTCAAGCTGAATGTCCTGAGAAAATATCGTGAGGTCAAGCATTACGGCGAGGAACTGAAAGCTCTCAGCGGTCGAGCCGAGAAGAAGTATAAGGAATCCCACAGCTATGAACTTTCTGAATATGGGAAAGTGCGTACAAAGGTTTTGGAGCTTTACCCGTCGGGACATATCCCCACCGTAGAAAACCTGGAAAAGAGTATCAAGGCGCTCCGAGATAAGCTCACAGCAATGAACACCGAGTTTGATCAGGCGGACAAGAAAGCCCGTGAGCTTGCCGATGCTCAGAGAACGATCGAGGAGTATCTGCGGCAGGAGCAGAGCCGAGATCAGCAGAAGAAAAGAAAACGGAATGACCTTGAATGATGATAGGCTCTCTGGCGAACGGTAAAGCGCCTCAGAGCCGTCCGTGATAATTATGGGGAAACTACCCACTGAAAAAGAAAAGCGGTGCAGAGAGCTATTCTCCGCACCGCTGTGTTGCTATTTACCAATCGGGATCGTTGTTGGGCATCATATTTAACGGATTTTGCTTCATAAATTTGATACCTCATTTTTTTGATTATTTGATGTGTCCATATTATCCAGCCCTATACGATGGGCTGTTATCAAATTGTTATCGGTGGTGATAACGGGGGGTAGCAGGGTTGTTGTTTTCTCTGGTGGTTTACAACTACATTTTACCACGAAAGGCAGGGAAATGCAATAACCATCCTTGCTGTGGCGTATCAAGGAATCTTACTGAACATATGGCGCACCTTATCCAAACGGCTGTTTGGACGACGGGGCTGGATGATTGGCTCGCCGACAGTGGCCTGATACCCTTTCAGTTCCGTCAGGCACACACTCCGCCCGTTGGTGTAAAAGGCCAAATCAGTACGGTATGCCTGTATGCAACGGGCGGGAATCTCGCCAGTAAAGACAACTTCATCCTTTTTTATCTGGGCCGTTTCGATGGTGGCACAGTATTTCGGCGCATCATGATAAGCCCTGGAAAGGTATTCCTGGGGCGCATAGAGGGTGAAGGAGAGATAAGGTTCCAGCAACTGCGTCCCAGATTTCTTCAATGCCTGTTCCAATACAATCGGGGCCAATGAGCGGAAGTCCGCCGGCGTACTGACCGGGCTATAGTAAAGTCCGTATTCAAAGCAAATCTTACAGTCCGTTACGTTCCAGCCACACAAGCCTTGCCCCAAACCGTAACGGATACCATCCATGACAGCGTTTTGAAAACTCTGGTTCAGGTATCCCAGGGAAACCCGGCTCTCGTATTTTACACCGGAGCCAAGCGGGAGCGGTGTAACAGACAGTCCGATAGATGCCCAAAACGGGTTAGGCGGCACCTCGATATGGATGGTGTGACTGGCCACTTTGAGCGGCCGCTCTAAATAAATGACGGTGGGTTCCTTCACTGCTGTTTCAATCTTGTATTTTTCCGTCAGCAAAGCGGAAACAACCTCCAACTGCATCCGACCCAAAAAAGAAAGAATGATCTCATGGGTGGTGGAATCCACCTCGTAGTGCAAAAGCGGGTCAGTATCCGCAATTTGCGTAAGAGCGTCCAGCAACCGGTCTCTTTGCTCTGCCGTTTTTGGCGTAATCGTCGTCCGCAGCATAGGGAAGGGAACATCACTCCACATTTCACGAGGAAGTTGGGTTTTGTCCCCCAATATATCGTTTAATCTCAAGCTGTCGCTGGGAAGGATGACAATTTCGCCCTTATGGGCGGTATCTGTCCGAACAATCTCCCCTTTGGATGGAATACGCATCTCTGTGATTTTCAGCTTTTCTCTCCCGGCTAGGGCCACCGTATCCCGCAGACGCAGCGTTCCGCTGTATAGCCGCAGATAGACAAGCCTCTGGCCGCAATCTGTATACTCCACCTTAAAAACTCTACCGCACAGGGCGGCGCTCCCCTGTTCCTTGGTCGATTGGAACAGCCCTATCACCGCATCCATCAACTGTTGAATGCCAAGGCCGTTTTTGGCGCTACCATGATAGACCGGGAGCAGGGAGGCGTCTTGAACTCGCCGCTGTTCTTCTTGCGCAAGTTCTTTCTGACTGATTGATTCTCCTGCGATATACTTTGCCAATAACTCATCGTTATTTTCGATGACCGAATCCCACACCTCTGCACTAGTGTTTTCTGTCAGAGTTATTTTCGAGGACAGCGACACTGTCTGCTTGATGATAATATCAGCGGAGAGCTTATCCCGAACAGACTGATATACGCTCTCCAAATCAATGCCAACCTGGTCGATCTTGTTGATAAAGATAATGGTGGGGATGTTCAATTTCCGTAGGGCATGGAACAGAACACGGGTCTGGGCCTGCACGCCATCTTTAGCGGAGAGCACCAAGATGGCCCCGTCCAAAACAGCCAGAGAGCGGTATACCTCTGCCAAGAAATCCATGTGGCCGGGAGTATCCACAATATTGACTTTACAACTGTGCCACTGGAAAGAAGTGACTGCCGTTTGAATGGTAATTCCACGCTGCCGCTCCAAAAACATAGTGTCCGTTCTCGTTGTCCCTTTTTCGACGCTCCCCGGCTCTGAAATGGTTCCGCTGGCATACAGCAGGCTTTCTGTCAGTGTCGTCTTGCCCGCATCTACATGGGCAAGAATCCCGATATTGATAATGTTCATGTCTATCCTCCATACAAGGCCCAAAAGGGCGCAAAAATCCCCAGCGGCAAATACTTTTACCGCTGGGGATCATGACTTCGGATACATAGAAACGCATTCAGCTAACATGAGCCGTTATCCGTCACGATATTTGATAAAAAGGCAAAAGCATTCTTAAATTGGGTACAAAAACCAAGCCCCTGCAAGGGGCAATTATTTTTGTGCCCATTATCAAATTTTATTTAAGAATACCTTGCCGCATGTTGAATAGACTCCTCAAATCAGGATGACAGCAGTATAGCATAGCACACTCTAAAATGCAAGAAGTTTTTACCCGCTGTCCCAAATAAATCAGGAGGGCATTCACCGGGACACCCTCCGATTTGGGGCCTCATGCGCAAATAATTTCTGTGTCCACGATTTCCGCCGCACACGCCCGAATATTGTTAGTCCCTCTGCAACTCATACCACAGACCGTTGCCCTCGTCAAAGATGTACTTTTCCATGAAATTACCTCCATTTTTTGTGATTATCGTGCGCCTACCCTTATTTTTGACCTTGCACCCCATTTCTGCTCCTTTTCGACCTGTTCCTGCTGGTAAGCTGCCTCCAGTATCCTGTCCGCCTGTTCCGGGCCAATGGCCCGTCTGACCCGCTCATAGTCCCTGACTTGCCCTTTCAAGCCGTCCCTCTCGGCACAAACCTCATAAATCCTGGCTGACAGGGAGCCGTTCTTACTGACCTCACGATCATAGGCGCTCTGCAACCGCTCAAACTTGCTCTTGAGGTCGAAGTAGGCCCGGTAGACGGAGCGCAGCACCTTGACGATCTTCTCCCAAAGGGGCTTGGCCTTTTTCTCCCGGTAGGACTTGGCCGATTCCAGCGGCCCCGCCTCCGGCAGCGTCCGCTCCGGGTCGTCGGAGAAGTCCGCCGCCAGTTTCTCCATGCCCTTGAGCAAGGGCGCTACATCGTCCAGCTTAGCCCTGGCCTGGGCCGCTTTCTTCTCAGCTGATGCTGCCTCCTTATTCTTTTTGTCGGCCTCAACCTGGGCCAGCGCCGACACCTCTTGAAGCTGTGCAAGCCGTTCCTGCTCACGCTCCGTCTTGAACTGCGTAACAGTCAAATGTTCTTCGGAACTACCACGTTCCCCACGCTCTACATCGTCATAGCCAGCGGAGCGCATATGCTCAAAGAAATCATCTTGCAGGACACTGTACGACTTTCGTAGAACGGGTTTGCCCTTAGCTGTGCGTAACGGCTCCCCGGTAGTTTCGTCCAGAATGGGCTTGGACGCCCACTTCTTGCTCATGCTCACCTGCATGATCGTTTCCTTGACCTTGCCCACCAGGGACTTGTCCTTGCACCGCTTTGTCCAGCGTATCTCCTTCTCCACTACCGGGATATAAACCACATGGAGGTGGTAGTGGTACACGTCCTCCCCCAGCGCCTCGGACATGGCCCGGTTGCGCTCGTCAGCGTGCATGACCGCCGACAAAATATACTGCTCTCCGCCCACGATTTTGATTGCGGCTTTATAGGCTTCGGTGTAAAATTGTTTTGCGAAGTCATACCCGCCGTGATTGTAGAAGTAAGCGGAGTTTACATCAAAGACCAACTCACCGTATCGAAAGGCATCCTCCTTGATGCCACGGGTGGAGATCACGCCGTCGGCCTCCATTTGAGCAAACATCTCCCGATACCCGGCAGACGGGGTTTTGAAATGGACATTGAGCGGCGTCCGCTCCAGTACAATGTCCTGATTGACATAGGAATCCTTCTCACGCTCGTTGTGCTGCTGGGTGTTGCCGATCTTGGTTTCGGTCAGCCTCATATTTCTTGCGTTGGTACGGTCAATACCGTCGCCTCTCGCCATAGGCAAAAATCCTCCTGTTTCAGATGTTTGGTTGTTGAAAATGGACGGGGGTTCGGGGGAGTCACTTCCTGCGGGAAGTGTAATAACCCACTATGACACTTTCGCCCCGTTGGTGCGAAAGTGCCGTGGGCTCTCCCGAGGGGGTGCGGGGGCTTTGCCCCCGGCAACTGCGGTTGCCTCCCCCAGCAGGGCCGCCCTTTGAAAAGGGCACCCTGCACCCCGCCTAAACTTTTCCACTCGCCGTTGGGCAGGTGGAAAGGCACAGCCTTTCCACCACCCGGCAAGTGTCCTCCGTGGGCCAAATGTCAAGGGGTTCGGGTTGTATTGCCTTGCGGCAATCTCCACCCGTAGGTATGCCCCCTTGACATTTGACCCCGCTCCCCCGTGACAGCCGTGACGACCGTGACGATGTTTTAGACACCGCCCCCGCTCTCAAAAAAGCCGTCACAGCCGTCACGGTCGTCACGCCTGGGGAGGCTCCAGCGTCAGGCTGATGCTTCTCCCGGCGTGGGTACGAGTGTTCTCATAACGGATATGCTACTCCGTCGCCAGTTTCCCCGCCCGGACA
>JAEEXH010000060.1 GCA_016291435.1 Oscillospiraceae bacterium | reverse complement strand
ATGTCATGGATGGCGGAAAGGGGATGATGCTGACCGGATTCACCGTCATAGCAGGCGTCGACGATATATTTATTCTTGTGAAAGATCTGCACGAGCGCGTCAGACAGGGCAGTCTCATCTTCAACAAGCAGGATTCGCATAGGGCTATTCCTCCCCGATTTTACTATACAGTTCTATTATACTATATAAAATCAGAAAATGCAAGTCTTTTTGCATTCTTCTTGTGTCCGATCGGGTCTGAATCAGTGCTGACAAGCGCCCGGATTTGTGAAAAAAAGCAATCAGTTTCCCCCGCGGCAGGCTGTTCCGCAGAATTTTCAAAAATATTTCTGTGAATTTGCAAAAAACCTCTTGCTTTTTTTTGTGAAGTATGCTAAAATAGAGTAAGGCAATCCGTTCCGGCATGTCACACAGGTTATTCGTGTAAGCGTGCTTTTTGTGATGATACGGTCACTAAAGCCGGTTTACTTTGGCAGTGTCGGAATTATGCACAAATGTCAAAATAACCAAATACCGCGTATTTTCACCGATTTGAACAACCTGCCGAATATCGGACAGTATTTCGGTACGGAATCTCAGCATTTTGAAGGGAGCAGACATGGCAAAGACACGCATTCTGGTATTATTCGGCGGTACATCGCCGGAACACGAAGAGTCTCTCCGCTCAGCAGCCGCAATCCTTCGCGTGCTTCCTGCGGAACAGTATGAAATTGTCCCTGTCGGCATCAACAAGAACGGCAGATGGCTCTATTTCCCCGGCAGTGTTGAGGAGATCGAGCAGAACAACTGGCAGGAAAACTCCGATTGTTCCCCTGCTGTCCTTTCCCCTGACCGTGCACACAGCGGCATCCTCATCCTGGAAGACGGTGTCTATACGCTCAAGCGCGTGGATCTTGTGTTTTCCACGCTGCGCGGAAGATACGGCGAAGACGGAACCGTTCAGGGACTCTGCGAGCTCGCAGGGCTCCCCTATGTCGGGAACGGCGTGCTCGGCTCTGCCGTGTGCAGGAATAAGGCATTTACCCATAAAGTGCTGAGTGCTGCGAATATCCGCACACCGCGCTGGACGGCTGTTTTTCAGCGTAATCTCAACCGTCTGGAGCATGAATACGACAAAATTGAGGAGCGGCTCGAATACCCGCTCTACGTAAAACCGTCGGGCTGCGAAGGCGCAGCGGCTTCCGGCATCGCGAAGAACCGCGAAGAACTGGCCGCACACATCAAGCGCGCCTTCACGCAGGACAGCACAGTACTCGTTGAGGAGCTGGTACTCGGCAGAGAATTCCGGGTCGCGGTTTTCGGCTATGACCTCCCCTTTTCTTCCTATGTCGGCGAAATTACGGACAAAAGCACCGGGGCACTGTGCATCCCCGCAGACCTCGATGAATTCACCGCGGATCAGATCCGCAAGATCGCAGTGCGCGCATTCTGTGTGCTGGACTGCAAAGGTCTGGCGATGCTCGACTTCTACTGCACGGCAGAGGGCGAAATTCTGCTCGGCGAGGTCAACACCATGCCGACTCTGACGCCCGATGCGCCTTACCCGCTCCTGATGGCGGATCTCGGCATGCGGTACCCCTACCTGATTGAAAAGCTGATCGAACAGGCTGTGGAGCATGCGGACCGCGCATTCTGACCCCTTTGGAGGAAAACTTGGCAGAACAAATTGAGAACGCAGTTCTGACAATCCGCAGCCTGCTGGAATTCGAGCAGGATAAGCCGGAGTGGTCGGAACTCAATACAAAAGCATATTACAGGGTGCGAAACGGCTGTGCCCGGATCAGATATGAAGACCTGGACGACACCGGCGAAGTAATCGGAATCACGAAGATCACCGTCACAAGGCTCGATCAGGAGATGCCGATGGTCACAGTACAGAAAGAAGGATTCTCCGATGCGCTGCTGATCTTTGAAGCGGGAAAGTCGCATCCGATCTCCTATCAGACGATGCTCGGTACATTTGAAATGCAGCTCCATGCTGTCGAAGTCCGGGCGGAATGCACCCCGAAGGAATGCACAATTACACTGCGCTATTCCATGAATCTTGGAGACAGCGCGAACAACATCAATACCGTTATCATGCATGTCACGATGCAGGCACCGGCATAATCCGCTGTGCAGCACCGTTCATTATAATTTACAAGGACATACGAAAGGAGTGTTGCATTTGAACAGCATTGCTGCTGCTTCGGCTGAAGCGCGTTCGCTCATTCTTGACGCACTCGGCAGACTCGTTGCAGACGGCACCTTCTCCGCTGAGCCGATCCCCGCTTTCAATATCGAAATCCCGGCGGACCGCGCACACGGCGACTTCGCGGCAAATGTCGCGATGGTCTCAGCGAAGGCGCTGCACATGGCACCGCGCAAGATCGCAGAAGCGATCCAGAGCGCACTGATCCTTGACGGATCTTATTTTGATAAGGTGGAGATCGCAGGCCCCGGCTTTATGAATTTCTATCTCGGACAGAGGTGGTATTCCGAAGCTGTGCGCGCAGTCGAAACTGAAAAAGAATCATTCGGCAGATCGAATGCAGGCGGCGGAAAGCGTGTGCTTGTTGAATTCGTTTCCGCAAACCCGACCGGTCCGATGCATGTGGGCAATGCCCGCGGCGGCGCGATCGGCGACTGCCTTGCATCTGTGCTCGAGGCCGCCGGCTACCAGGCAGAGCGCGAGTTCTATATCAATGATGCGGGCAATCAGATCGAGAAATTCGGCAAATCGCTCTCTCTGCGCTATATGCAGCTCTGCTCTGACAAGGGACAGGCTGTGCTGGCTGAAACTTCCGATACGGAGGCAATCTGCAAGCGCATCTACGGAGAAAACGGAAATACCGAGGAATTTCCGATGCCGGAAGATGTCTATCTCGGGCAGGATATCATTGCGCACGCAAAGAATTTCTACGACGAAAACGGTGACAGCTTTGCCTCCGTTTCCGAAGAGGAACGCAAGAACGCGCTGGTGAAATTCGCGCTGCCCAAGAACATTCAGGGGCTCAAGGATGATCTTGCACAGTACCGCATCCACTATGACACATGGTTCCCGGAGAGTCGGCTGCACGGCGACGGCAGCGTCGAGCGTGTCATCCAGCAGATGAAGGACAGCGGCTATACCTACGAACAGGACGGTGCGCTGTGGTTCAAGGCGGAGGCACTCGGTGCTGACAAGGATTTCGTGCTTGTGCGCGCAAACGGCATTCCAACCTATGTTGTCCCGGATATCGCCTATCACTACAATAAACTTGTCACACGCGGCTTTGACCGTGCAATCGACATTTTCGGCGCGGATCACCACGGTTATGTCCCCCGCCTGAAGGCAGCGCTCACGGCACTCGGCGCGGATGCATCGAAACTGACTGTTGTTCTGATGCAGATGGTCGCCGTCATGCGCGACGGGAAGCCTGTCAAGCAGTCGAAGCGCAGCGGCAAGGCACTCACGCTTGTCACACTGCTCGAGGATATCCCGGTCGATGCAGCAAGATTCTTCTTCAATCTGCGCGAGGCAAACTCGCATTTTGAATTTGATCTGGATCTCGCTGTTGAGAAATCTTCCTCGAACCCGGTCTACTATGTGCAGTATGCACACGCGAGAATTTGCAGTCTGATCCGCACACTGGAAGAAGGCGGCGTGCCTGTTCCCGCAGCGGATAAAGCACAGCTTGATCTCCTGACAACACCTGCGGAACGCGAGCTGATCCGTCAGATTGCGCTGCTCCCCTCTGAGATCGAAACAGCCGCACAGCAGCTCGATCCGTCCAGACTGACGAAGTATTCCGTCGAGCTCGCAGCGCTCTTCCACAAGTTCTATGATGCATGCAAGGTGCGCGATGCTGAAACTGCCGAGCTCAGAGATGCGCGTCTCCTGCTCTGCGACGCTGTGAAAACAGTTCTTCGGAACGTGCTTGACCTGTTGAAGGTTACAGCGCCGGAGAAAATGTAAACCGTTTCGTAACTCTTTTGTAATAATTAAAGACCTGCAATCCGCATTTTCGTCTTAATAATTCGGTATTTTTTACAATGAAATCGGCTTGAATATGTGAATTCACGAATTATTAACAGTTTGTTCATAGTTTGGTAACAATCAAGCAGGCGAAATGTGTTACAATTTGTAATAGTTTTAGGCGAGCAATATCTGCCCCGACTTTCCGATTGTAACACATGCGCCTATGCATGTATCAAATCAAATATGCACTCCCCCACCGGCATCCAAAATTCATGAAGAAAGCGAAGGGATATTGATATGTCTAACAGACCTTTTCAGGGACTCGTTGCCCAGATGCACGACACCATCGGCGTGACCATCGGCGTTGTCGATGAAACCGCTACCATCATCGCATGCAGCGATACCGCCAGAGTCGGTACCACCAATGAATTCGTATCTATGGATATGAATGAGTCGGGCGACCTCTTCATCCGTGACGGCTACACCTATAAGCCGTTCGGCGTCCGCACCACCCCCGATTACGCCGTGTTCGTTGAGGGTACCGATGAAAACGCTGCGAAATATGCGGACATTCTCGCAATCGCAATGTCCAGCATCAAGCAGTATTATGATGAGAAATATGACCGCAACAATTTCATCAAAAACGTTGTGCTTGACAACGTGCTCCCCGGTGATATTGTTGTCAAAGCGCGTGAGCTGCATTTCAATGCTGAGATCAGCCGCGTCGTATTCCTGATCCGGATCGTTTCTGCGAATGACATTTCTGCTTATGATGTCATCCAGAACCTGTTCCCGGATAAGAGCAAGGACTTCGTGTTCAATATCACGGAGACCGATATTGTGCTCGTCAAAGAGATCAAGTCCAGCGTCGAGAGCAAGGACCTCGAAAAGCTTGCCCGCTCCATTGCGGACACACTCTCCAGTGAGTTCTACACCCGCGTCAATGTCGGCATCGGCACCAGCGTTGTCGGTGTGAAGGATCTGGCACGCTCCTTCAAGGAAGCACAGATGGCACTCGAGGTCGGCAAGGTCTTTGATACGGACAAGGTCATCGTCAGCTATGATAATCTCGGCATCGCCCGTCTGATCTATCATCTGCCGACGACCCTCTGCGAGACCTTCCTGCATGAGGTCTTCAAGCGCGGCAGCATCGAGAGCCTCGACCACGAAACGCTCTTCACGATTCAGCGCTTCTTCGAGAACAACCTCAATGTTTCGGAGACCTCCCGTAAGCTCTTCGTACACCGCAACACGCTTGTCTACCGTCTTGAGAAAATCAAGAAGCTGACAGGTCTGGATCTGCGTGAGTTCGATCATGCAATTATCTTCAAGATCGCGCTGATGGTCAAGAAGTATCTCTCGGCGAGCCCTGTGAAATTCTGATTTTTCCATCTGTTTGTACTGGGGAGTGCAAAACGGCAGATTCCGCTGTTTTGCGCTCTCTTTGTTTACAGACAAGGTCGCTGAATATGGCAGTCCCCTTTCCTGACTGCCGCAAACCACCCCAAGAGGAGGATTTTTTTGGTAGAACTGAAAAATGTTTCCGTCACCTACGGGAGCACCGGCGTCGAAGCGCTGAGCAATGTCAGCCTGAAGGTCGAGGACGGCGAATTTGCATTCGTCATCGGCAGATCCGGCGCCGGCAAGAGCACGCTGATCAAGCTCCTGCTCAAAGAGCTGGATGCCAACAGCGGCGAGGTCTATGTCAACGGTTACAGCCTCACGAAGATGAAAAAGCGCAAGGTACCTGAATTCCGCCGGACGATCGGCGTTGTGTTCCAGGATTACCGCCTGATCGACACCATGACCGTCTATGAGAACATTGCATTCGTGCTGCGCGTGATCGACGCTCCGATGAAGCAGATCCGCAAGAGAGTGCCCTATGTGATCTCACTGGTCGGCTTGCAGGATAAGGCAGACTGCTATCCGAGCGAGCTCTCCGGCGGTGAGCAGCAGAGATGCGCGCTCGCCAGAGCGCTTGTCAACGATCCGGCACTGCTGATCGCGGACGAGCCGACAGGAAATGTCGATCCCGAGCTCGCCTATGAGCTGGTCGAACTGCTGCAGGGCATCAACGCCTGCGGCACGACGATTCTCATGGTCACGCATGCACACGAAATGGTGCGCCACTTCGGCGGACGCATCATCAACATCAGCGAGGGCGAGGTTGTCTTTGACGAAGTGATCGACGGTGCAAATCTTACCGAGGAGGCCGCTGTGGAAGAAGAACTTTCTGAGGAAATGATCGCCGCTGCGGAACACGCAGCCGGTGAACAGCTCTCTGCTCAGGAAACAGCGCTCTCCCCTGCCGAAGAACTGACGATCGGAGGGACTGAGGTATGAAGCTGAGCAGTTTTCGTTATCTGGTCGGACAGGGCTTTGACAATGTCTGGAAAAACCGCGTGATGGCATTCGCCTCCTTCTGCGTGCTGCTCGTCAGCCTGCTGCTGGTCGGCATTTCCGTTCTGTTTTACATCAACATCAATTCTGTCATCGGCGGCATCGAGGACAAGAACGAGGTCATCGTCTATATTGTCGATACTGCATCGGAGGAGCGCATCGCAGCCATCGGCAAGTCGCTCGGCGCGATGAGCAATGTCAGCGAGGTCAGACTCTTTACAAAGGATGAGGCTTTCGCTGAGCTGAAAATGAACATGAGCGAATACACCGAGGTGTTTGAGTCGCTCGATGAGAACCCGCTGCTTGATTCCTACCGCGTGCGCGTGACGGACATCTCCAAGATGAAGGAGACTGTCTCGGCAGCAGAAACGCTTGCAGATGTGGATTCTGTCCGTTCTCCCGATACCTTTGTGGAGCTGCTGACAGAAGTCCGCCGGGTTATCACAATTATCGCCATCGCGATCATCGCGGCAATGCTGATTGTCTCTATGGTCATCATCTCGAATACGACACGCGCAAGCGTCTTCTCCCGCCGCCGCGAAATCAGCATCATGCAGAGCGTCGGCGCGACCAAGGGCTTTATCCGTTTCCCGTTCTTTGTCGAGGGCATGATCAACGGCTTCCTTGCGGGCGTTGTGGCAACCATGCTGACATGGTTCTCCTATGACAGCATGGTTAGTCTGCTCAGCCGCTTCAATGTCCTGAGCACCTTCGGCCTCGGCAATATCATTCCTTATGAAAAAATCGCAATCTATGTAACGCTCTCCTACATCTTTGCCGGTGCGCTGATCGGCGCTTTCGGCAGTGTGCTCTCGACGCGCGTACACCTGAAATACCGTGCGGCGAATATGTGAAAGGTGGCAATCAAAATGGATAGGCAGATTTCGAGATTCACAGCGGTGCTCGCTGCGGCACTGATTACGGCGGGCTGCATCATCCGCGGGGATATGCAGTATCATCCGCAGGTCGCAGAAGCAAAAACGCTGGAAGAGATCGAAGCAGAAAAGAAAGAGAAACAAGACGAGATTGATGCGAAAAAAGCAGAGCTGGAAGCGCTCGCGAAGGATATTTCCCGCAACGAGCAGTATCAGCAGACGCTTCAGGAGGAAATTGACCTCATCAACGGCAAGATGCTCCTGATTGACACGCAGCTGCGCAATGTCAATACTGAGATCGACGAGAAACAGACAAATATCGCAGATTTGGAGGTCGCGATCGCAGAGCAGGAGGCTTCTGTTGCAGAAGGACTGGAAAACTTCAAGCAGCGTATCCGCACGCTCTATGTTCACGGCAATGACAGCCTACTCTCCGCACTGGTCGGTGCAACGGATTTCTATGATGCGCTTGCAAAGATCGACCTCATCAACCGTGTCGCGAAGCATGATGACAAGATGTGCAAAACGCTGAAAAAGCAGCTCCAGACGCTGAATGAATCCCGGCAGGAGCTCACCACACAGGTACAGGCGCTGACCATCAAGCAGACCGAGATGGAAGCACTGCGCAAGGAATTCAACGATTCCCGCTCTGAGCTGAACTCTGCAATGGCGGAGACAGATGTGGTGATTCTGGATCTCAACCATCAGCATGCAGATGCAGAGACCGATCTTGAAAAATATCAGCAGTACATGAGTGATCTTGATGCAGAAGCAGATGCGATCATTCAGGAAATCCTGCGCAAAGAGGCTGAGGAGCAGCGCAAAAAGAAGGAAGAAGAGCAGAAGCGTGCTGCTCAGGAAGAACAGGCACGCATCCAGTCTTCGATTGCGGCTTCCCTTGCTGCGACAACAACTACCACTGCCAGGACTACTGCTTCCAAAACAACAGCAACATCTGCTGCTGTGACGACCGCAGCGTCAAACGGCAATTCTTCGACTGTGACAACTGCTGCATCGACCGCACAGACCACTGCGCCGACGACCGCAGCGACCACCCCTGTTGTCACCACGACTGCCGGAACCACCGCTCCGCCATCCTATACCGGCGGTTCCATGGTCTGGCCGGCTCCTGGCTACTACTACATTACCAGCCCGTTTGCTATGCGCTGGGGCTCCATGCACAACGGTATTGACATCTCCGGCGCAGGAATCCACTACGCAAATGCATGCGCTGCGGCGGCAGGTACTGTCTCCAGAACACGCACAGGCTGCACGCACGATTCCAGCGGCTTCTGCGGCTGCAACGGCGGCTGCGGCAACTGTGTCTATATCAATCACGGCAACGGTCTGATCACCATTTACATGCATCTTGCCTCTGTCAGTGTCTCTGAGGGACAGCAGGTCTCCGCAGGTACCGTCATCGGCAAGATCGGCGCGACCGGTAATTCCATCGGCAATTCCGGCGGCTATCACCTGCATTTCGGAGTAACAGTAAACGGCACATATGTCAATCCGATGAATTATCTGTCTTAAATTACATCTGCGCCCAACGGCAGGAAGCCCGATGCTTCTTGCCGTTGCGGTCGTGTTTGAAGGAGATACATGTGAACAGAAAAATCAGCCTCAGTCTGACGATCTGCCTGATGGCACTGACCGCCGCTGTCACATTTGTACTGACGCTTTCGTTCTCGCAGAAGAAATTTAACGAAACACTCTCCGAGGTTGACCGCCTTTCCGGGAAATATCAGCTTCTGGATGAGCTGGATGCGAAGGTGCGGGAAGAATATTATACCGATATTCCCGAAGAAGATGTCATGAACGGCATGCTGATGGGCTATGTGGACGGGCTCGGCGACAAATACAGCACATACCGCAGTGCGACGGAATATGCACAGTATGAAGACAGCAATGCCGGTGTGTATACAGGCGTCGGCATTTCGGTACATAAGATGGATTCCGGCGAAGCGGAGATTGTCTCTGTTACGGAGAACGGGTCTGCGGAGAAGGCGGGCATTGAAGCGGGCGATATTCTGGTAGCCGTGGAAGGCACGCTGCTCAAAGACGGCTACGCTGAGGCAATCAAGCTGATCGAAGGCGAGGTCGGCACAAATGTTGTACTGCGTGTGCGGAAGGGCAAAACCGGCAATGAGCAGACCTATACCGTGACGCGCGCAAAGCTCGATGAGATCACGGTCGAATCGGAAATGCTCGACAATCACATCGGATATATCCGCATCAAGAAATTCCGCACGGTCTCTGTTACACAGTTCCGCAACGCGATGAATACCCTGCACGAAAAGGGTGCGGAAAAATTCATTTTTGATGTACGCGACAATGGCGGCGGTGTGCTTTCTGCACTTGAGCAGATGGTTGACCCGCTGCTGCCGGAGGGCGAGCTCGCCTTTGCTCACGACAAGCAAGGAAACGCCACAACAATCCTGACCTCTGACGCAGAGCAGATGGAATTCCCGATGGCGATTCTCGTGAACGGCAATACCGCAAGCGCCTCTGAGCTCTTCGCCTGCGTGCTGCGCGACTACGCCGGCGCAAAGCTGGTCGGTGAAAAGACCTTCGGCAAGGGCATCATGCAGACAACCTTCCCGCTTTCGAGCGGCGCTGTGACGCTGACGACCTCGACCTATGAAACCGGCATTACCCCCTGCTATCACGGCGTCGGGCTGGAGCCGGATGTGCTTTCGGTACCCGCGGAAGATACAGATGAAGATACCCAGCTTGCGGATGCCGTAAAGCTCCTCACGGAGCAGAAAGAAGCTGAATGACAAAGGAGATCCGGTATGGCAATTTGGTTTGAATCCCCTGCTGCACGCTTCGAGGAAGCACTGCCGATCGGCGCCGGGCGTTTCGGTGCAATGGTTTACGGCGTGCCCGAAAAAGAGCTTTTGCAGTTAAATGAGGATTCAGTGTGGTCGGGCGGACCGCGCAGCCGCGTCAATCCCGACGCAAAGACTGCGCTCCCTGAAATCCGCCGTCTGCTTGCTGAGGGAAAAATCTCCGCTGCGGAAAAGCTCGCGTTTCAGAAAATGCAGGGCTGTCCGCCGAACTGCCGCCACTATATGCCGCTCGGCGATCTGACTGCGGCATTCACCCTTCCCGCAGGTGAGATCTCCGACTATCGCCGCAGTCTCGATCTTGAGACCGGCATCTGCACTGTCTCATTCCGCTGCGGCGGCGTACAGGTAAAGCGCGAGGTCTTTGCGTCTTTTCCCGCACAGGTGATCGTCCTGCGGCAGACGGCAGATGCACCGTTCTCCGCCGAGATCACAATGGACGGCAGAGACGATTATTACGACGAAAACAACATTTACTATGACAATAACGGCGCATTTCTGCGCTTTTCAGGAGGCTCCGGCACTGCGGACGGCATTCGGTTCTCCTGCTGCACGCGGGCACGCTGCACGGACGGTGCAGTGACTGCATTCGGCAATACGCTCGCTGTACAGGATACGCATGAAATGCTGCTGATATTTGCAGTGCGGACAAGCTATTATCATCCGGGCGCAGAGCTGTCAGCCCTTGCTGTGCAGGACGCTGACCGTGCGCTTGATCAGAGCTGGACGACGCTGGCGGCATCACATCTTGCCGATTACCGCACGCTCTATGACCGCACGGATATTTCGCTTCCCGATGCTGCGCTGGCTGACAGCCTGCCGACTGACCGGCTGCTGAAAGCGGTACAGGACGGCGACACACACGCCTGCAACGCCCTGCTGACACTCTATTTCCGCTTCGGCAGATACCTGATGATCGCAGGCAGCCGTCCCGGAACCCTGCCGCTCAATTTGCAGGGCATCTGGAACAAGGATATGTGGCCCGCCTGGGGCTCACGCTTCACCATCAACATCAACACGGAAATGAACTACTGGGGTGCAGAAAGCTGCAATCTCCCGGAATGCCATCTGCCGCTCTTTGACCTGCTCCGTAAAATGCACGCAAACGGTACAAAGACTGCACAGGAAATGTACGGCTGCAAGGGCTGGTGCTGCCATCATAACACCGATCTCTGGGGCGACACCGCCCCGCAGGATCTCTGGATGCCGGCAACGATCTGGCCGATGGGCGGTGCGTGGCTTTCCCTGCATATCATGGAGCATTTCCGCTACACCGGCGATCAGGCTTTCCTCGCTGCGTGTTATCCGATGCTGCATGATGCTGCACTGTTCTTTACCGATTATCTGACGGAGAACGCACAGGGACAGCTGATCACCTCGCCGAGTGTATCCCCGGAAAACACCTATCAGCTTGAAAGCGGTGAGAAAGGCAGCCTCTGTGCAGGTCCTTCGATGGACACGCAGATCATAACGGAGCTCTATCTGGATGTGATGCAGGCCGCAGAGATCCTTGGGCGCGACGATGCCATTCTGCCGACGCTCCGCGCACAGCTCGAAAAGCTCCCCAAGCCTCAGATCGGCAAATACGGACAGATCATGGAATGGGCAGTCGATTATGATGAGGTCGAGCCTGGGCACAGACATATCTCTCAGCTTTTCGCCCTGCATCCTGCACATCAGATCTCTCCGCACAAGACGCCGGAGCTGTCCGAAGCCGCCGCAAGCACACTGCACCGGCGCCTGACGCACGGCGGCGGTCACACAGGCTGGAGCTGCGCGTGGATCGCGAATATGTATGCGCGGCTCTGTGACGGCGATGCTGTGTATGACACGCTCACAAAGCTGATGACACATTCGACCTATCCGAATCTGTTTGACATGCATCCGCCCTTTCAGATCGACGGCAATTTCGGCGGTTCTGCGGCGATTGCAGAGTGCCTGCTGCAAACAGACAGCGACGGTATCCGCATTCTCCCGGCCTGCCCGGCAGAATGGAACAAGGGCAGCTTCCGCGGTCTTCGCGCATACGGCGGATTTGCTGTTTCGGCGGCATGGGAGAATGGAAGCGCAAACAAAATCACGATTCATTCGGACCTCGGCGGTGCATGCAGACTCTTCCTGCAAGGAACATGGACAATTACCGATCAGAACGATTATGAGATCACTTCCAGAAAGGAGGCGGACGGCTGCATGGAATTCATGACAGTATCCGGCGGTGTATATCATCTGACACGCGCATGAATAAGCTCGCACGCAGAGAAAGACTGCGCTTCAATTTTCTGGTTTTTCTGCTGATCTGCTCGATCACGGCCGCATTTCTGTTTTATCCGGGAAGCGGAAAGAAGAATCCCGCCGACCGTTACGATCCGCTGTCCGGCGCAGCATCCGATCAGAGCCTTGCGCCGGATGAACTTGAGCCGTACAGCTACACGCTCAGTGTGCCGGAGATTGAACGCAGAAATACCGCATGGAGCAGCGAGGCGGAAACAGCCGTGATCCCTTACGGCGCACGCATTGCACGCAGCAAGAAGGGCTTTTCCGGCGGCGGTTATGTTGTTCGCCTGCCGGAGCATACCGAATCTGCGCTCTCTGTCCCGGTTGAGGTGCCCGCAACGCAGCATTATGCACTGACGATCTGTGTGGCTTCGGATACAGAGGTCACAAACGCAATCCGCGTCAACGGCAATCTGCTCTCCCCGTTTACGCTTGACGGCGGAGACGGCTTTATTCGCGTGACATTTTACGGTGTGTTCCTTGAAAAAGGCAGCGCATCCATCGCGATCGACACGATCGACGGCGGCATTTGCGTCGATTACTTCGAGCTCTCAAACGACTCGACAGTCTATGACAGCAGCTTTACCATTGAGCCGGATCCCTGCGACCCGGAGGCAAGCGATGAAACGAAACGCCTCTATCATTTTCTGCGTTCGCAGTGGGGCAAGCAGATTCTTACCGGGCAGCATGTCCCGACCGCGCAGAACAAGGAGCTCAGCCTCATCTATGCGATCACCGGACAGCTTCCTGCAATCCGCTTCGGTGCGGTCGGAACAGACGATGACCTCTCGCAGATCAACGCTGCAATCGACTGGTCAATGGAGCAGGGCGGCATCGTCGGTCTCACATGGCAGTGGCGCGCACCCGGCACAGGTTCTTTGTATGCAGAGAATTCTGCGTTTTCGCTGAGTCACGCCCTGCGCAATACAGATTCCGCACAGCTTGCGTCACTCACGATTGAGGAGGGCGAGCGTGCGGTCAGGGACGGAATGCTGATGCAGGACACGCTTCAGCTGCTCTCCGATATTGACGAGGTCGCCGAAGAGCTCATCCGCCTGCGAAACCTCAATATTCCGGTGCTTTGGCGCCCGCTCTATGAAGCCGGCGGCGAATGGTACTGGTGGGGCGGTTCCGGTGCAGAAAACTATGAAAAGCTCTGGGAACTTGTATACCTGCGTATGACTGAATATCACGGGCTGCACAATCTCATCTGGATCTGGAACGGACAGAGCGAGAACTTTCTTGTTCCCGAGGAGATGTTTGATATTGCATCCGTTGATGTGTATTTACAGGCGAGAATGGAATACGGCAGCCGCTATGAGCAGTATCAGTCGCTCGGACGCATCACGAACGGCAGAAAAATGCTGGCGCTCAGTGAGTGCAGCTCTATTCCGAACCAGGAGATGATGCAGCTTGACCGTTCACTGTGGTCATATTTCGGTCTCTGGTACGGCGAATACCTGATGAATCCGGACGGAACCTTTGCAGATACGTATTATTCAAGTAATGATTTGTATAATCTGTACAACTCTGAACTTGCTTTATCACTCAAGGATTTCGTGTCACTTTATTCAGATTCTCTTGCAAAATGATGCTGATTATGTTATAATGTGACTATAATCCCCCGCAAAAAATACGGGGCAGGAAAGGCGGATTTAATCATGAACGTGAAAGTCATCAACGGCTTGTCGATTCCGAACATGCCGTGGCAGGAGAAACCTGCCGGCTGCAAGGATGTCATCTGGCGCTATACGCAGAACCCTGTGATCAAGCGTGATCACCTCGAAATGTCCAACAGTATCTTTAACAGTGCGGTCGTTCCTTTTGAAGGCGGCTTCGCAGGCGTGTTCCGCGTGGACGATAAAGCAAGAAACATGGAGCTGCATGCCGGCTTCTCGAAGGACGGTCTCAACTGGGATATTAACCCGGAGCGCATCGACTTCGTGAAGACAAGCCCTGAAATCCAGGATTTCCAGTACGGCTATGACCCGCGTGTCTGCTGGATCGAGGACAGATTCTATGTCACATGGTGCAATGCCTACGGCTGGAAGCCCACCATCGGCTGTGCTTATACCTATGATTTCAAGACCTTCCATCAGCTTGAAAACGCATTTCTGCCCTTTAACCGAAACGGCGTTCTCTTCCCGCGCAAGATCGGCGGCAACTTCATGATGATGAGCCGCCCCTCCGACAGCGGTCATACACCGTTCGGCGATATCTACATCTCCCAGTCTCCCGATATGACCTTCTGGGGCAAGCACCGTCATGTGATGGGTCCCTCGATGGGCTGGGAGTCCACCAAGATCGGTGCAGGTCCGATCCCGATCGAGACCGACCGCGGCTGGCTGATCTTCTATCACGGTGTACTCACCTCCTGCAACGGATATGTTTACAGCTTCTCCGCTGCGCTGCTCGACAAGGACGAGCCGTGGAAGGTGCTGAAGCGCGGCAGAGAGTATCTGATCAGCCCGCAGAAGGATTATGAGTGCATCGGTGATGTGCAGAATGTCACATTCCCGTGCGCAAATCTCGTTGATGCCGATACAGGCCGCATCGCAATTTACTACGGCTGCGCAGATACCTGCACAAGCCTTTGCTTCACCACGGTCGATGATGTCATCGCGTGGCTTGATACCCATTCTCAGGTATGATCCTCACACAGCGGAGTCTCTTCGGAGGCTCCGCTTCTTTTTTCAAAACTTGACAACTTGCACGAAAAACGGTATAATAATAGCATGGAGAAATCCTCAGATCATGCAAGCCAATTCATAACGGGAGGTTTGTCATGAAGACTTTGAAACAGCGGTTTACATTACTGGTGCTCGGCTTTACGCTCGCGGCATTCGGCGGCTGGATCTATGAGGAGATCTGCGTGGCGGTCATGTATCATGAGATCTACAACCGCGGCATGCTGCATCTCACAATCTGCCCGATCTACGGCTTCGGCGCATGGGGGCTCTCACTTCTCCTGCGGAAAGTGAAGCATCCTCTGCCGTTTTTTCTGCTGAGCACTGTCATCGCAAGCGCATTTGAATACGCCTGCTCCTATCTGCTGGAATTCCTTTTTCACCGCAGCTTCTGGACCTATGAAGGATGGTTTCTCTCCGTCCAGAATCGGATATCGCTGATCAGCAGCCTGATCTTCGGGCTGCTCGCTGTGTTGTTTGACAAAGGAATCCTGCCTTTTCTGCGCAGGAAAATTACTGACAAAAGCACGAAATACCTGTTCCCGCTCAGCATATGTCTGGCTGCGCTGATCATCGGGGACTTTATACTTGTACTGATAAAATCATGACCGCTTTGCCGGAAGGAGAAATGCTGCATGAAACCAGAATGCTATGAAAACCGCGAATTATCGTGGCTGCGATTTGATCAGCGTGTGCTGGAGGAGGCTCAGGACAGCCGGAATCCCCTGCTGGAACGCCTCAGCTTCACCGCGATCTTCCAGAATAATATGGACGAATTCTTCCGCGTGCGCGTCGGTAATCTGACGGTCAAGCAGCAGAAGGCTCCGAAGAAAAAGGATAAGATCAGCGGAATGAAGCCCGGGAAGCAGCTCCGCGCAATCTTTGAGGAAGTACGCGAGCTGACACCGATGCGCGATGCCGCATATCATGAAATCATGGGTGATCTGCGCCGATACGGGCTTCAGCAGGTCGATATCCACACGGCAACGCAGGAGGAGCAGAAATTCCTCGCAGAGTGGTTCAAGCGCGAAATCCGCCCGCTCTCGATCCCGGTTATTGTCGATAAGGGAAAGCCTTTCCCCTTCCTGCGCGACCGCGCACTCTATGCCGTGCTGCGGCTCGAATCGAAATCCGGCATCCGCATGGGACTTCTGCCGGTGAATGATCAGTGTCAGCGGATCATCCGGCTCGGAAACGGCGGCAGATTCATTCTCGCGGAGGATGTGGTGCTGGCATTTGCACACACCGTTTTCGGCAATGCGCGTGTGATCGACCGCACGCTGCTGCGCGTCACACGGTCTGCAAGCATCACAATGGAGGATATCGCAGATATCCGCACCGGCGATTACCGCACAGATATGGAGCTGCTGCTTCAGGAGCGCAAGCGTCTGCCTGTGATTCGCGCAGAGCTCTCGGAAACCTTCTATCAGCCTGCGCTTGAGTATCTCTGTAAGAAACTGGAGATTTCCGACGATCAGGTGTTTTATGCCAAAGCACCGCTGGATCTCTCATTTGTGTATGAGTGCAAGCACCTTGTGCCGGATCCTGCACTGCAATATCCGCGGCTTGTTCCGCAGAAATCGGCAATGGTCGATGAACGCCGCGCGATGTTCACGCAGCTCCGCAAGCACGATATCCTGCTGAATTACCCTTACGAAAGCATCCGCCCGTTCCTGCGCCTGCTCGATGAAGCCGCAGACGATCCTGCGGTGCTGAGCATAGAGATCACACTCTACCGAATGGCGCGTGACAGCCGGGTCATCGCTGCGCTTTGTGAAGCGGCAGGCAGAGGCAAAGAGGTCACGGCACTCACCGAGCTCCGTGCGCGGTTCGACGAAGCCGGCAATATCGAATGGTCGAAGACGCTGGAACGTGCAGGCGTGCATGTGATTTACGGTCCGTCAGAATACAAGGTACACTCCAAACTGCTGCGCATCACCCGCAAAAACCGCGGAAAAATCGAATGCTTCACACAGATCGGAACAGGCAATTACAACGAGAAAACGGCTGCGATCTATACGGATTACTGCCTGATGACTTCTGACCCGCAGATCGGCGCAGATGCGGCAAATGTATTTGCTGCACTGCGGGAAGACAGTCTCCCGGAGCCGCAGACGGATCTTCTTGTCGCACCTGACGGGCTGCGTCAGCCGGTGCTCGATATGATCGACACGGAAATTGCACATGCGGAAAACGGCGAAGATGCATACATCGGGCTCAGAATGAACGGTCTCTGCGATCTTACGATCATGAAGAAGCTCATCGAGGCATCCTGCGCGGGTGTCAGGATCGAGCTGCTTGTGCGCGGAATCTGCTGCCTGATTCCGGGCATCCCCGAGCAAACGGAGCATATCGCAGTCCGCAGTATCGTCGGACGTTATCTTGAGCATGCGCGTGTTTATATATTCGGTACGCCTGACCGCGCAAAGGTATATCTCGGTTCTGCTGATTTCATGCCGCGAAACACTGAGAATCGCGTCGAGATCTGCGCACCGGTCAAGGACGCAGCGCTGCGGGAACGCATCTGCGAAGAATTCGCCCTGCAATTCAACGATCCCGTGCGCGCAAGAATCCGCAACTCCGACGGCGACTATATTCTCCCGACCGGCGGAGACAACAAAGACTGCTCTCAGGAGGAGCTGCACCGCCGTGCAGCCGCACGCGCCGAAGCAGCCGAGATGACGAAACAGGACGAGGCATAATATGTTTAAGAAAAATCGAAGAATCGGGACACGGTCGCTGTTTTTCCTGATCACATACGGCATTCTGCTCTACATGGGATTACAGCATTTCGATGTGATCCGCAGGGTATTCGGATACCTGTTTGCGATATGCATGCCGGTCATCATCGGTGTATGTATCGCATTTATCCTCAACATTTTCCTGAATCTGTTTCATAATAAAGTGTTCGGAAAGCTGGAAAATGCAAAGAAAACATGGATCCAGAAGATGCGGACACCGCTCAGCGTACTTTCAACTGCTCTGCTATTCTGCGCGATACTGGCGGTGATTATCTATCTGATGATCCCGCAGGTTTCAGAAGCAATCAATGTGCTGATCGAAAAAATGCCGAACAGCATCGAACAGCTTCTGGATATGATCGACGAAAAGCTCATCGCTATGAATGCACCTGCTTTCATTTCCGAAAAGCTGCATGAGCTGGATATGGACTGGGATTCGCTGGTAAAATTCGTCTCGAATCTGCTTGACGGCAAGGTCACAACTGTGCTTGGCACGGCTGTCAATGCCACACGCTCGGTACTCTCCGGCATCACGAATTTCCTGCTCGGCTTTATCATTGCAATCTATATGCTGTTCAACAAGCAGCGTGTGATGTACCTCATGCATAAGGTCGTAGAGCTGATCGTGCCGGATCAGTATGAACCGCAGGTTTTCCGCGTGCTGCGTCTGACACGCACAGCATTCAGCAATTTCCTCACAGGGCAAATGATCGAAGCACTCGTGATCGGAACGCTCTGCACAATCGGTCTTCTGATTTTCCGCTTCCCTTACGCCGTGACGATCGGTCTGCTCACCGGTTTTACAACCCTGCTGCCGATCATCGGCGCATGGATCGGCGGTGCTGTCGGCTTGCTGCTGATCTGGGTCGATTCCCCGGAAAAGGCAATCTGGTTCCTGATCTTCATTCTCGCATTGCAGCAAATAGACGGGCAGTTTATTTACCCGAAGATCGTCGGCGATTCCATCGGACTTCCCGGGCTGCTTGTGCTGATCGCTGTGATTATCGGCGGCGGGTTTGCCGGGATTATGGGCATCATTCTTGCTGTGCCGATCTTCGCCATCGGATATGCTCTGCTGAAGGATGCGATTGACAATATGCCGCCCAAAAAGACAAAGCCTGTCGTTGAAACACCGGCGCCGGAACCGGAAGAATCTGACGAAGAAAACGAAGAAACATAAAAATAACGCTGTACCGTAAAAATCGGTACAGCGTTTCAGCTTGTCGAAAAAGATCCGTAAAGCTACTGAACCTATGAATAAAGTTTCGCTCAAGCCTTTTCAAAGGCTTGCGAGAGTCCAGAGGCGAGCAGGCTCTGGTCGCCCGTCGCAACG
>JAEEXH010000144.1 GCA_016291435.1 Oscillospiraceae bacterium | reverse complement strand
TGATGGCGAAGACCAAAACTGCCCGCAGCGGAATAGCGACGGCAAAGATCAGCGCGCCCTTTACGACGACGGTGAACGCCATGATCATCGCGAAGAAGACGATGAACGGGGAGCGCAGCAGCAGGCGGATCGTCATGTTTATGCCCGACTGGAGCTGGTTGATGTCGCTGGTCATGCGTGTGATGACAGTCGAGGTGCCGAGCCGGTCCAGGTCGCTGTAAGAGAGCTTCTGGATATGTGCCATCAGTGCATGGCGCACCCGCGCAGAGAAGCCGACCGCGGCTTTTGCGGCAAAATATTGTGCGAAGAGCGTGCCGGTGAGACCGCCTGCCGCAAGCCCTGCCATCAGCAGACACATGCGGAGACTATAGCTGCGGTCGCCGCCGGGGATGCCGGTGTCGATGATCGCCTTGACGACCAGCGGCACGAGCAGCTCAAAGGTCGCCTCAAGCATCTTGAAGAGCGGCGCGAGGATGCATTCCTTTCGGAATTCGCGCAGATAGCGCAGTAGTTTTTTCATATCTGCCTCCGGAAAAGTTGTCCATTTCATTATACCAGAGCCCATGATAAAAGTCAAGGCGGCGGACGCGCACAAACCGCTTGCAGCCTGCATAGAATAGGGCGAGGTGGATACATATGCTGTCATTTTTTTCAAGTGTCCTGTCACACATTGCGTTCTTTCTGCTGCATGTCGATCACACGGCAGCCTTTCCGCAGCCGCTCAGCCGTGCGGAGGAGGAAGCATGTCTCCGGCGGCTCGCAGAAGGGGATGAATCGGCGCGGGAGCAGCTCATCACGCACAATCTGCGGCTTGTCGCGCACATGACAAAGAAATTCTATTCGCCCGACCGCGAGCAGGAGGAGCTCATCTCAATCGGCACGCTCGGTCTCATGAAGGCGGCGGCATCCTTCGACCCGAAGAAGGGCGCCCGCTTTGCGACCTTTGCCAGCCGCTGCATCGAGAATGAGATTCTCATGCATTACCGTGCGAAAAAGAAAACGGGCGCCGAGGTATTCTTCGACGACCCGCTGGAATATGACAAGGACGGCAATGCGCTGACGCTGCTGGACATCATGCCGGACGGCTGCGACCTGGAAGCGCAGGTGGAGCAGTCGATGCAGGAGAAGCAGCTTTACCGCTTTCTCGGCACGCGCCTTTCCGACCGCGAGCGCACGGTGATCGACATGCGGTACGGCTTGTCGGGCGGGCAGGCATACACACAGCGGGAGGTTGCGGAGCAGCTCGGCATCAGCCGTTCCTATGTCTCGCGCATTGAAAAACACGCGCTCTCGCAGCTTCGGAAAGCCTATGAAAACAGCGGAGATGCGTAATATCAGCGCATAAAAAGACCGCCTGCGAAGTTCATTCGCAGGCGGTTTGTGTTCTGTGATCAGAACGGCATCGGCTCATCGCTGTCGTTCTTGTCAGCATCGGTCTCGGCTTCCGATTCCTCCGCGCCGGCGTCGGTCTCGATGTCGTCATAGTTGAATTCGATCAGCTCGCCGCAGTAGGGGCAGTGCATGCTGCCTTCCTCCAGACGGCGCTCGCTCAGTGCAATGACCTCATCGCAGCCCGGGCAGTTGACGATGTACTTCGGAATTTCAAACTCCTCCTCGTCATCATCGACCCACGCTTCGTCATCCTCATCGCCGGAGAGCACCTTGCCGATCGGATAATCGTCATCGTCATCATCATCGTCGTCGTCATCGTCATCGTCGTCATCTCCGTAGAGATCGGACTCGACATCGCCGAGATCATGATCCAGCAGATCGCAGAGCTCAGTCAGCTCATCGACCTGAGACTGGAGATCGTCGATATAGACCGCCATCTCCTCCATGACATCTGCCATTTGCAGGATTGCCTTGCCCTCCTTGGTGGAGCCGTCAAGCTCCATGCCGTCGAGCAGACCCTTCATGTATGCGATTTTTTCCGTCAGCTTCATGCTGTGCTCCTTTCTCCCGATGCGGGATACGGTATTCCGGTTTTATGCGCGCTCCATGTATTCGCCGGTTCTGGTGTCGATGCGGATCTTGTCGCCCTCGTTGATGAAGAGCGGGACTCTGATCTCAGCGCCGGTCTCGACGACTGCCGGCTTGGTTGCGTTGGTTGCGGTGTTGCCCTTGACGCCCGGCTCAGTCTCGGTGACAATCAGCTCAACAAAGAACGGCGGCTCGATGCCGAAGACATTGCCCTTGTAGGAGAGCACCTTGACGATCTCCTCTTCCTTGACAAAGTCCAGCGCATTGCCGACAACATCCTTGCTGATCGGCACCTGATCGTAGGTCTCCATGTCCATGAAGTAGTAGAGCTCACCGTCGTTGTAGCTGTACTGCATATCCTTGCGCTCGACATAAGCGGTCGGGAACTTTGCAGTCGGGTTGAACGAGGTCTCGACGACCGCGCCGGTGATGACATTCTTGTACTTGGTGCGGACAAACGCAGCGCCCTTGCCCGGCTTGACATGCTGGAACTCGATCACCTGAACGACCTGACCGTCCATCTCAAAGGTCATGCCGTTGCGAAAATCACCTGCAGAAATCATGTGTGTAACCTCCAAAAATAGTTTGAGTAAAAATGAGATACCAATAGCTCTATTTTACACGATATTTCCGCGTTTTGCAATAGCAATCGGCAAAAAACGAACGGATGCACAAAATCATTTTGTTTTCGGCGCAGCCTTTTGTCTATTTGCACATTGCATTTTGGTATTATGTTTGCGGCCGCGGCATATCTTGCAGGTGAGGGGAGGTGCAGCGGTGAAACCGACGGCAAAATGCAGTATGATGCTTCTGATCTGCGGGCTGCTCGTCAGCGGATGCGGCGGGCAGAAGATCCCGCCGGAGAAGCCGGTACAGTCACACAGCGCGGATGCGGCTGCGGAAGACTGGGATGCGGCGCTGCGGCGTGCACTCAGGCAGCGGGAGACCGGCGCCGAGGGGGAAGACCCCGGTGATGCGGCAGCGTTTTTCTCAGCACTGCTCTGCGGCATGACGGACGCCGAAAATGCAGCGGATCTTGCAGCGGTGACATGGCTAGACGGCGGAGAAGAAACCGGCACGCTGCGGCTGCATCTGGTCTATGACGCCGCACCGCAGGAGCTGGAACGGCGCGGCGCATGGGCGGCGGCATATGCTGCGGGATTTGCCGAGAGCTGCCGGATGCTCCCGCCGGAGGTCTGCGTGCTGCTCGCGCACGACGCGGTGCTCCGCCGGTGCAGCTATGCGGCAGAGGGCGGCGGTTCGGCATATGCGGCGCTGCACGGGGGAGAAGCGCGCTGTGCAGGATATGCAGCGGCGTTCCGGCTGCTTTGTGCGGCGGCGGGGATTCCGTGCGAAACCGTGACCGGGACTGTGCGGAGCAGCACGGGCGGGACGCAGCCGCATGCATGGAATATCGTGACGCTCGGAGGCAGCCGTTATCATGTGGACTGTACATGGGATGACAGGGCGGGCAGAGTGCTGCATACATGGTTTCTGCGGAGTGACGCGGAGATGGCGGCAACGCATGCGTGGGACAGGCAGGGGACAGCAGCGGCAGAGGGCGGCGCGCTCAGCTACACCGCAATCGTCACGGCGATGCAGTAACCCGCCCCCGCGCCGGAGCACTTTCGATGGTTCTATGTGGGGACTCTGTCCCCACACCCCTGCTGAGGGGATAGCGATCCCCTCA
>JAEEXH010000059.1 GCA_016291435.1 Oscillospiraceae bacterium | reverse complement strand
CACTGGATCGTTTTGCTCGATTCACCCCTGCCGAGCTCCTAAAGTCAAGGGATTTCGCCGCCTGCGGGCGGCGACCAGAGGCTGCTCGCCTCTGGACTCTCTCAAGCCTTTGGAAAAGGCTTGAGCGAAACTTTAATCATAGGCTCTTTGACTTTACGGAGCTTTTTCGACAAGCTGAGGGACGGAGTTTTTTCTCCGTCCCTTCGTTTTCTCATTCCGCTGCAAGATCAATCTGCTGTTCCTGATACAGCGCATTATGCAGCAATTCCGGCGCGTCCCCGGTGAACGCCTTTGCCGCTTCTTCATCGCCCTGAAGCTGCCACATAAGCCACGCCGTCACATAGCCATCGGCGGAATAAAGCATCTGTCCGTGCTCGCAGTCCTTCTTTCTTGCCATTGCTTTCGGTGCGGTGATCTGTGCATACATCTCCGGCATTTTTTCTGCGGGGATCACCGTTTTCATCTCAAAGTCGCCCTTTGTGCCTGCGACCATGAAAATGGGAATCTTTACCTTTGAAAGATCGTAGTCCCATTCCAGCCCCGCTGAAAGCTCCGGATTTGACGGACTTTCCGCAACAACGGTTTTATACATTTCGCTGTGCTTTGTATCGGTCACGGTGTTGATCGCTCCGACACCGCCCTGTGAATGACCGACAGAGCCTATATGATCGGTGTCTATCTTCTGATAAAAAATGCTCTCGCTGTCATCATTGCTTTTGAGCAGAAAATTCAGGCTCATATCGGACGCAAAGCCGTTCCATGAATATGCTTCATCGTTGCCGATAACGATAAAGCCCCAGCTTGCAAAATGCTCAAATACAGCCTTTGCCTGAGAGCCTTTCACACCCGTTCCGTTGCTTACTACAATAACAGGATATTTCTTGTTTGCAGAGGTCAGTTCTTCAGGATAGTATATCTCATATTTATCATAGTTTTCAAGCACCTTGTACTCAATGTATGCGGTTTTGTATGTGCCGTTTTTGAGATACTTCGCTTCGATCTCACCGCCTGTTTTTACAGTTTCAGTATAGTCCTTTGGAACAGCAAGCGAAGATGCACTTTTTATCAGCAGCAACACGACAAGCACGATGATGACCAACAAAACGATTCCGACCACTTTCAAAACCTTCTTTGCCATTTTAATTCCCCCTTGACACAGGATGCAGGATGTGGTATGATACAGATGTATCACTGTCTGCATTATAGCACCAAATTGCCTGAAAGTCAATGAAATCGGGAAATTTGGTACATTCCGGGAGGTTTTGTATCATATGAAAAAGAGAACAGAGACGGTCAGAGACCGTATCGCATTTGCGTTTATCCGTCTGCTCAAAGAGAAGAAATACCATGAGATCACCATTGTTGACATCATCAGCGAAGCGCAGGTGGGGCGGGTGTCATATTACCGCAATTTTACCGATAAGGACGATATTCTGCGCTATTATATCGCTGCTGTGACAGATGAATGGCTATCGCACACCGAGGAAAACTACATCACACTCACTAAGGACAGCCTGAGTCCTTATATCATCTGGCTGCTCTCTCATATGTATCAGCATAAAGATGTTGTGAGCATTCTGATACGGACAGAGAAAATATATCTGCTGGAGGAGGAATTTGACAAGCGATTGTTTTCGCGGCTTTCCGAGACCGCATCAACATGGGAGATCGTCTACAAAATAGGCGGTGTATACAAGCTGTTCGTTTATTGGGCGAAGAACGGATTTCGTGAAACGCCGGAGGAGATCGCGGCATTGGTGCGGTGAAACAGAAACCCCGGCGTTTGTGTGCCGGGATTTCTGTGTGTGTATCGGAATCATGCCGTGCGGTCGCGCTCCAGCCCCTTCCAGCCGAAGCGGAGAAACGACACGAGAATTGAGACAATCGTGATACTCTCACTGAGGATGCCCCCGAGCGAATGCACGATCACATCGTAGATCAGCCAGCAGGGGGAGGCGCAGACAAGATTCACCATGCGGATGCTGCGCGGGCTGTTCGACCAGTAGGCGAAGGTGCTTGAGACGGAGGCTGTAAAGGCAAGCAGACTGACCGGCCCGTTCCATGTCACGATCAGCACGGCAGTGAACAGCACAGCGATCGCGGCAGGGCACCATTTCTTTCGCACCCAGCCCCATTCGCCGTATTTCATCATCAGCGCATTGCGGAGCATGTTCACCGCAAGGCTGAGACAGCCGCTTTTTGCGTCCAGCAGGAAAAATTGCAGGCAGAAAAGCGCCGAGCCGATGAGCTGGAGCAGAAACAGCCGCCGGTTCGAGCGGATCTGATAGGAGAGAATGAACACGGCAACTGCCGCAAATCCGATGCCCTGAATGCACAGGTCTTTCATAGAGCGCCTCTTTTCACAGGAAATCACTATGCGATATTATACCACAGATGCGCGGATTTTGCAAGCGCGGCGCACAGAGAAGTATTTGACATTTCTTCTCCGGGATGCTATAATGATATTGCCGCGGGAGAAGAGAACGCCCGTTCAATATTCCGCGGAGAAATGAGGCAGACAGATGCAGCAGGAAATGAATCGCATCAGGGAGGAGCTTGAGACCGCCGATGCCATTGTGATCGGTGCGGGCGCAGGGCTTTCCACAGACGCGGGATTTACCTATTCCGGCGCAAGGATGCAGCAGTATTTCGCGGATTTCATGCAGAAATACGGCTTCAAAGATATGTATGCGGGCGGCTTCTATCCGTTCCCGACACCCGAGGAGCAGTGGGCATACTGGTCGCGCTACATCTTCATCAACCGCTACACGGATGTTGACAACGGCACCTACAAAAAGCTCTTTCAGCTCGTGAAAGACAAAAACTATTTTGTGCTGACCACGAATGTCGATCACCAGTTTCAGAAGGCGGGCTTTGACAGGGAGCGCCTGTTCTATACGCAGGGAGATTACGGGCTCTGGCAGTGCAGCGAGCCCTGTCACATGAAGACCTATGACAATGAGGCGGCTGTCCGTGCGATGTATGCTGAGCAGAAGGATATGCGCATTCCGAGCGCGCTGATCCCGTACTGCCCCGTCTGCGGAAAACCGATGTCCATGAATCTCCGTGCGGATGACACCTTTGTCGAGGACGAGGGCTGGCATGCGGCATCGGCGCGCTATGAAGCATTCCTGCGCCGGCACGCGGGGCAGCATATCCTGTTTCTGGAGCTCGGCGTCGGCATGAACACCCCCGCGATCATCAAGTTCCCGTTCTGGCGCATGACCTACGACAACCCGAACGCGGTCTATGCCTGCCTGAACTTCGGGGAAGCAGAGGTGCCCGATCAGATCCGGGTGCAGAGCATCTGCGTCAACGGGGATATTCACACGCTGCTTGACATGATCTGAGCGAAGAATGCAATCAGCAGAGGGCTGCGGTGCTGCGTGCAGAGGTCACACGGTTCCGCAGCCCTCTGGGCGTCTTGCGGAAAGTATGCACAATAGTGCAGTGAAAAAAGCACAATAGGTGATTGACGATTCATCTGAACGAATGTATAATAACCATATATATAATGCGGGATCCTGTATCCCGATTCTGGGGGAATTGAATATGAAAAAGGCAAAGAGCAGACGCATCCTTGCCGCTGTGCTGTGCGCGGCGGTCTGTATGCAGGGGGCAGTGCTCCCGGGAGCAGATGCCGCAGAAGCCGTGCAGTATCTCTACGGCGACCTGGACGGCAGCGGCAGGCTGAACGCCGCCGATCTCACGCTGATGAAGCGCGGGCTCGCATCACCGGGCACCTTGACAGATTTACAGAAAACGCTGTTTGACCTCGGTGCGGACGGTCAGCCGGATGCAGGGGATATCCGCCTCATGCGGGATTTCCTTCTGCGGGAGATAGACGCATTCCCGTCCGGTACATTTTATACAGAGCCGGCTGAGGAACAGGTCTACAACGGGCAGAAAACACTCACAACCGGGCGCTTTGTCGAGAAGCTCGACCGCGGCACCTATGCCGTCAATGCGGGCGGCAGCGTGTTCGTGAGCTGGCGCCTGCTGGCAAACGATGAGCCTGACATCGTCTTCAATGTCTACCGCACAACCGGCGGGCAGACGGTGAAGCTCAACGATGCACCGCTCACCGGCGGCACGAATTACACCGATAAGACCGCCGATCTTGCAAAGGACAACACCTACTTCGTCACAACTGTCTACAACGGGGTCGAGACGCCGACCGACGGCAGCTTTACGCTGAAAGCCGGCGCGTCGGTCTGGACAAAGGGCAACAACGGCGCGGCGCAGATCATCCCGATCAAGGCGGGCGGCACGATCCATTTTGTCTGGGTCGGCGACTTTGACCGCGACGGTGCATATGATTACCTCGTGGATCGCTGCGCAGACGATCACCAGAAGCTGGAGGCATACCGCAGCGACGGCACCTACCTCTGGACGATTGACCTCGGCGTCAACAGCGAAAACAAAAACAACATCTCGCCCGGCGCTTCGACGATCGACGTCGGCATGTGGGACGGCGTAACGGTCTATGACATCGACATGGACGGGGCGGCAGATGTGCTCCTGCGTGTCGCGGACGGCGTGATCTTCGGCGACGGCAAGAAGTTCTCGAACAGCTCCGGCGGAAACGGGCAGGCAATCGCCGTGATCGACGGCATGACAGGTGCGCTGAAAGCATCCGTCAATCTTCCGCAGGATTACATGAGCGTCGGACCGATGGCCTGCATGATGGAGATCGGCTATCTGGACGGCGTGAACCCTGCGCTCGTCTGCTGGATCAAGAACCGCAACGCCGACAAGAGCTTCAACAGCCTCATGGTCACATACGGCTATGCGGGCGGCACAGAATTCAAGCAGCTCTGGAAGTATGATACCAAGGCGATGGGCGGTGCGGAGGCGCACCAGTTCCGCGTCGAGGATGTGGACTATGACGGCAAGGATGAGGTGCTGCACATGGGCTATGCTTTGAACGGCGACGGCACGCTCCGCTATCAGGTCAAGGATGTTGTTCACGGCGACCGCTGGCATGTGACCGCCTTCTCCAATGCGCAGAACGGCAAGGAGATGTGGGGCTACGGCGTGCAGCAGCGCAATCCGAACACGCTGCTCGAATATATCTACAATGCCTCCACCGGCGCACTCCTCTGGACGAATTACGGCGGTGACGGCGATATCGACATCGGACGCGGCGACATCGGCGATGTGGATCCGACGCATGAGGGCTATGAGGTCTGGTCGTTCCAGGGCATGTATGACATGCACGGCAGCAAGATCTCCGACACGAACGCCTATCCCTCGCTGAAGCTCTACTGGGACGGCGATCTGCTCTCCGAATCCTATAACGACAGCAAAATCGAGAAGTGGAATTATCAGACCAAGGGCGTCGAGCGCCTTGCGACCACATGGAAGATCACGGGCTGCTCCTCGAGCGACCGCGGCGCACCGATGTTCTACGGCGATATCTTGGGCGACTGGCGCGAGGAGATCATCTGCACCGGCTCCGATTTCGCAAGTCTGGTCATCATCTCGACCACTATGCCGACCGACTACCGCTTCAATACGCTCGCACAGGATCCCGCTTACCGCAATGACATGACCTCGAAGGGCTATGTGCAGTCGAATATGCTCAGCTACTTCATGGGAGACGGCATGGATATGCCCGCACAGCCGAATGTGCGTTATATCGGTGAGACGGCGATCAGCGAGAGTGCGGTCTACGGCATCCGCAATGTGAACAGCGGGCGTGTGCTCGATGTGGCAAAATCCGAGCGTGCAGACGGCACGAATGTGCAGCAGTACGGCACGGCGGCAAACAAGGCGAACAACACCTGGATGCTGAAATCGGCGGGTGACGGCTATTATTACATCATCTCGAAGCTCTCGACCGGCACGAACTGCTATCTGACCGTCGCGGACGGCGCAAACGAAAACGGCGCAAATGCGGAGATTTCATCCTTCACGGGCGGCGATGCGCAGAAATTCAAGCTCCTGGCGCAGACCGGCGGCGCATATCTGCTCCTGACGAAATGCTCCGGCGATACGAAATGCGTGGAGGTCGCGGACGCAGAGACCGGCGCAGGCGCGAATATTCAGCAGTGGGAGCTGAACGGCAGCACATGCCAGAGCTGGCGTCTGGAAGCTGTCGGATGAATTGCAGATCACATAAGCGCACACACCGTTTCGCTGCGGTGTGTGCTTTCTCTCTGCCGGAAAATCATCAGAACGGAGCACGCCTTGCGCTGAACCGCATACACATTTCATACAGCCCTGTATTCTGGGACGGAAGCGGATACAGGGCTGCTGTATTTGTCAAACCGTGTGCGCGTGAATTAACAAGAAGCCGGATTTATGCTATCATAAAACTATTTGGCATGCTGGGATGGGGTGTTGCGATGTATCAGGTTCTGACGATCAATATTGCATTTGAGATATTCGGACTGTTCTTCTGCCTCATCTGCATCTGCATTTCGGTGCCCTCTCCCTCGGGAACGGGCAAGCATGCTGCGGCGCTCATCACACAGATCTTCATTTACGGCATCGCATGGCACAATATCGCCCTGATCGAATGCGATTATTTCGACTGGCTTACGGGCGATTCTGCGGCAGCCGCTGCGTATCAGGGCGTTTACATGGAGCAGTATTCCTGGGCGGAGGATACCAATGCGATGCTCTACTGGAAACAGCAGTCCGGCGATGAAGCATAACATCCGGGAGCACGGGCGATTGGTGCTTGTGCTCCCGTTCCGTCTGCCGGAAAAACGCATCTCCGGGAAAACGGGGCGAATGAAGCTCTGCGGGGAGTCCGCTTTTTGCCGAAATAATCCGTGCGGAACAAACTGTCTGCTCCCGGGCTTGCACTTTTCTCCGATATGTGCTATAATCATGTTGGCAGCTGCGGCGGGGAACTGCACCGGCTGCACAGCAGTGAAAGGCAGCGGTGCCTGTCTGCCGCAGGCGCCGTGATACGGTTCAGTGTAATGCGTAATTTCTGGGTGATCCTGTTCTGGCTGTCCCTGTGCAGTTTGCTCGCAGGCGCAGTCATCTTCGCCGTTCATCTTGCCGGAAAAAAAGCTGCGGGGTTCAGGGCTGGGATCCTGCTTGCGTTGACCGGCGCGATCGGGGTGATGTTTACATTCCTGAATTACAATTTCGTGGAGGTCTATCCCGAAGGGGATACCCTCAGCCCGGGAGAAGCGGTGAGGCTGCACGCACAGCTTCCGTTTTTGCAGATTTATTATACGCCGGACGGCGCTTCGGTCAGGCAGGACGGCATTCTGTATGAGAAGGAGATTCTGCCGGAAGGCAGTGCAGACAGCAGCGGAAAGGCTGTGATCGGATACAGCACGCGGCTCTTCGGTCTCTGGCTGAATCCTGACGAGAAGGTCTATCAGCGGCAAAGCGGCAGCGCGCAGCCTGCGGCCGGCACAGCGTATGTGAACGATACGGCGGGCTTCTATGACACGGACGGTGACAGTGTCTATCTTCACGCGGGGACAAAGATCATCCTGCGGACCGCCTCCGGCTGTTATCTCTCGCCCGACAACAGCGGCAGATTCTATGCGGACAAAACGGAGATCGACGACAGCTGTCAGCTGCGGATCGATACAACGGAAGACAGCTATACCGGGTTTTGGCATGTGATGACGGGAACATACGCATCGGCGCAGTCCTTCCTTCCGCCCTATGAGTTGGCATGCGGCAAGCATGAGATGCAGGCATGGGAATGCTTCCGGCTCAGCCGGAATGAAGAATTTGTCCGCATCATTTCGCAGGGCAGAGAAAACACCGGCTCTGCGGCAAAGTATCTGACCTGCGCGGAGGATCAGCCGGGCAAGCCGGTTTATGCCCGCGCAGAAAAGGCACAGGCATGGGAAAATTTCTCTGTGTTCGTCTGGAATGAAGCGCACGGGAGATGGGAAAATCTGTTCACGGAGGAATACCTGAACTGAAACAACAAGAAAGGTCGTATACATGATGAAAGCAAAGACGAAATTTCTCGCAGGCGGCATCCTTGCGGCGCTGTCCGTGCTCTGGATCATCCTGCTGAAAACTGTGGATGTTGCACCGGCAGGGGAGAGCCGGACAGAGGTCGGCTTCTCGACACTCAATCAGGCGTTTTTCGATGCATTTCACGGGCACGATCTGCTTTATCAGATCACAGAGCTCTGCGGAGCGGCTGCCATTCTGACGGCGGGGTTGTTTGCCTGCGTCGGCATATATCAGCTTGTGAAGCGCCGCAGCCTGAAGGCGATTGACCGGGAGATCTATGCGCTCGGCGGACTGTATGTTGTGTTCGTCGCGCTGTATGCGTTTTTTGAAGTCGTCACGGTCAACTGCCGCCCGATCATTGAGGAGGGGGCGACAGAAGCGGAGGCATCCTTCCCGTCTACGCATACACTGCTCGGCTGCATCATCCTCGGCAGTGCGTTCATGGTGCTCAGTCACTTCATCAAAAATAAGACGCTCTGCACGGTGCTGAAGACCGCATGTGCGGCTGCGATCGCGGTGACGGTGCTCGGAAGGCTGTTCTGCGGCGTGCACTGGCTGACGGACATCATCGGCGGCGTGATGATCAGCGCAGCGGTGCTGTTCCTGTTCTCCGGCGTGCTCAGCGTGCTGCGCGGGACAGACAAAACGGCGGAATAATCGCAGATGCAGAAACGGGAGAGACATCCGGTGTCTCTCCCGCTTTTTTATGCTGCCGCGCCGGAAGCCAGCCATTGCATGAGACCGGCATAGAGCGTGAAGGCGACCTTATGCTGATACTCCTCAGAGGCGAGCAGCGCAGCCTCCTCGGGATTTGAGAGAAAGCCGCATTCCGCCATCACCATCGGATGCTTGCAGTAATAGCAGAGGAAGAGCTCTTTCCCGCAGCGCTTGATCTCACGGCTGTTCTGCGGCTGGAGCATCTGAAACTGCGTTTGCAGCATCTGCGCAAGGCTCTCGCTGCGGTCATTGGAATCGGAGAAGAACATCTGTGCGCCGCTGTATTTCGGATCGGTAAACTGATTCTGATGAATCGAGATGCAGACGGCGTTCTGCGGTTCGTTGAGAATCGCGAGGCGGTTATCCATGTCGGAGCTTTTCTGGTTCGCGATGCCCTCGATCCCTTTGTCATGGATGGAGCGGTCGGTATCCCGCGTGACATGCACCTCGAAGCCGGAAACCTCAAGCAGCGCACGGAGGTCGAGCAGGATGCTGAGGTTGATCCCTTTCTCCGGGATGCCGTCTGCGGAGGAGCAGCCGCCGTCGATGCCGCCGTGCGGCGAATCAACTTAAACTGAGCCCTGAAATCTTCGTATCTGCGTCGTTTCTGACGCTATTATATCGCGGATTTTTCTGCTTGTCAAGCTCTTTTTTGTAACCCTGTTACCCAAAATCAAAAAAAACGAAGATTCGGGTAACAGAATCGGGCATGATACCTCTGCCGTATCATGCCCGATTTGATTATACGATTGCTTCAAACACGGTCTTCTCGCGAACTGTACGGTTCGTGTGCCGGTCTGCTTGTTCTGATTGAAGCTAAGATATACAGCAGAGAAATGCAAGTCTGTCCGCATCGGATCAGTTGAGCAACCCCATTGCGGATTTGCTTTCATCATGGAAACCGGGATTCGTCCTATGTCGAAAAATGCTTCTGCATGGCTTAGTTTTTTCTTCTATACCGAAAACTATATTGACAAGCACAATGTTTTTCGGTATAATATAGGTGAGAAGGGAGCGATGCCAAATGATTCTTCGTCCTGCTTATATTGAAGCGCTGAAGCCGTATATTGACACGCCGCTGGTCAAGATCCTGTCCGGCGTGCGGCGCTGCGGAAAGACAACCATCCTGATGATGCTGGCAGACGAACTGCGCACACGCGGTGTTCCGTCTGACTGCATCATTGAACGCCGGTACAACGAGATGGAATTTGACGGCTTCACCGCCAAAGATATGTACCGCGAATTGATGAAGGCAGTTGACGGAAAAGGCCGCTGCTATCTCCTTCTCGATGAAGTACAGGAGATCGACGGCTGGGAAAAAGTCCTCAACGATCTGCTTGAAAAGGACGCTGCCGATCTCTATGTCACCGGCTCAAACAGCAAGCTGATGTCAGCGGAAATCGAAACCTATCTGACCGGACGGTATGTGCCGATCTCTGTCTACACACTGTCGTTCCGCGAGTATCTGAAATTCCGCGGCAAAGAGCATGCTGATGCCGCCGCCTTTGACGAATACCTGCAGTACGGCGGATTCCCGGTCATCGGCATCAGCAATTTTGACACGCGCACGGCCTATCAGGTTGTGGACGGCATCTATGCCTCTGTCATAACGCGTGACATTTCCAAGCGGCACCGTATCCGGAACCGCGAGCTCTTTGACCGTGTCGTGCGGTTCATCATCGAAAATGTCGGTATGACATTCTCCGCAAACACGATTGTGAAGTATCTCAAGAATGAGAAGCGCACGCTGTCCGTGGAGACGATCTACAACTATCTGAAATGGCTGGGCGAAGCGTTCATCATCTACCCCTGCAAGCGTTATGATCTGCAAGGCAAGGAAATCCTGAAAACGCAGGAGAAATACTACCTTTCGGATATTTCCCTGCGGTACAGCCAGATGGGATTTGACAGCAAAATGCTCTCGGCGATGCTGGAAAACGTTGTTTTTCTGGAGATGAAGCGGCGAGGATATGACGTCTATATCGGCAAGAATCAGACGAAGGAGATCGACTTCGTTGGTGTGCGGCGTGATGAGCGCGTCTATGTGCAGGTCTGTGATCGTCTGCCGGAACATTCCGACCGTGAGACTGCAAACCTTATGGAGCTGCGCGATCATTATCATAAATATGTGGTCTGCCGCGATCCTCTGGCTTCTGGCAATGACAACGGCATCGAAATCGTCACAATCACAGATTTTCTGCTGCGGGATGAATGGTAAAAAAAGAGTGATGCGCAGCATGTACCGCACAAAAAATCGAACAGCCTGACAGAGATTTCCTGCTCTGTCAGGCTGTTGGCTCCTATACGCTCAGATTTTCCATCGGATATGTATCTCGCGCGCTCCGCTTTCATCGGTCATGCCGATCTCGATGCTGTCGATGAATTCATCTGCAACGGTGCGGTCGAGTGTGTCGAAATGGGTGTATTGCCGGATGAGTGCCTGCCGCCCCTCTGCCTGCTGCATGTGCCTGCGGGTCTCGGCGATCTGAGTGCGGACCGTTTCGATCCGTGCTTCGATCTCGGCTGCTTCAGACTCCAGACTGTCATGGAACAGCTGATATTCCGACGCGGAGATGCTGCCGTCCAGCTTGTCTTTATATACCGCAAGCAGACGCTTCTGTGCGGTTTCGCGGCTGTCGTTGAGCTTTCTGAGACTGCGCTCCTGTGCGGTGAGCTGCTCCGCATAGAGGTCAGTGAACCGGATTTCATCGGATGCACAGTACTCGGCGATGATGCGGTTCAGCTCATCGAGAATCGTCTGCTCCAGCACCTTTCCGCTGATGGTTTTTGTGTTCGGACAGTCCATCGCGCCGGTCTTGTAGGTCGCACACTGCAAGCCGTAATAGCGGATGGTGCGGGCTTTGTTGTAATAGACATTCCGTTTCATCGGTCTCCCGCAGACGGCGCAGCGCACCTTGCCGGAGAGGGGAGACAGCTCCTGCGAACGCTTCCCGACGCGGGTATTGCTTTGCAGCCGCTCCTGTGTCCGTGCCCATGTTTCGGCATCAACGATCGCTTCATGCGCATTCGGCACACGGATCCAGTCATCCGGCGCGACCTTCTTGCGGCGCTTGTTCTTGTAGCTGACGTGATGGGATTTGCCCTGCACAAGCGTGCCGGTATACATCTCGTTTGCAAGGATGCCTGCGATCGTGGACTGTGTCCATTTGCCGCGGGAATTGCTGCGGTCGGCATTGCAGTTGGTGTATTTGCTGCCGTGCTGCCGTTTGTATTCGCTCGGGCTCAGAATGCCCAGTGCGTTGAGCGTCTGCACGATATGGCGGTATCCGCTGCCGCTCAGATAGAGCGCAAAGATCTGCCGGACGACCGGCGCAGTCTCCGGGTCGATGATGAGACGGTGCTTGTCGGCGGGGTCGATCATGTATCCGTACGGCGCAAAGGAGCCGATGAACTGCCCCTGCTCCCGCTTATAGGAGAGCGTGCGGCGGATCTTCGCGCTGATGTCCTTGACATACATTTCATTGTAGGCAGATGTGAACAGGCGCATGGTGCCGTAGCTCTCGTTGTCGGTGTCGGCATTGTCTGCGACGCCGATGAAGCGGATGCCCCACTCCAGAAAACGGTCGTTCAGGTATTGCTCGATGACAACAGTGTCGCGGGAGAATCGGCTCTGATCCTTGCAGAGCACGATGTCGATCTTGCCCTGCTCGCAGTCGCGGAGCAGTCGGCAGAATGCAGGACGGGTGCGGTCAATGCCGCTGAAACCGTCGTCCACATAGATGTCATAGATCTCCCAGCCGCGCTCGAGACAGTAGTCCCTGAGCATCGCCTTCTGGTTCTGGATGCTGGCACTGTCATCGCTGACAGCCTTGCCCTTGTCTTCAATGGACAGTCGGCAGTAAATTCCAACCTTTGGCATGACCGCACCTCCTTTCCTGTTTGATATGTGCGCATCAGCTTGCTTTTTTCAGTTTCTCGTTCGCGATTTTTCCGACTTTATCTGTGACGGCTTTACGCAGCTGCTCCTTGTTTTGTGCGGTAAAGGTGCTGCGGAGTTTGAGCTTGTCTTTCATGATGGAACCTCCTCTCGGTGCAGTGTATGATGAGGGGCTTGTGAGTATGACGGGGGTCTTGACATTGCGCATGAGATCGTGTATGATTATGGTAGGGGAGGCGCCCGAAGGCGCCTGCCCGTCAAATCAACTGTTTTGCTGTGCGTTGGCATCGACATCGTTTCTGATAAATGATGCCAGTTGACCACTCAGCGTGCATGGAATATTCCTGTGCTCGCTTTTGCTGTAAAAACAACCTTTGATGATTGCATCGCCGCGCTGCATTGTGTCAAGACATGCCGCGTCACCCTTCTTAAGGCGAAGATTTGCAGCGACAGCGTTGGAAGAATTCGGAGTCGGACGCAGGATGATCTGCGTGTCTGCCTTCGACATGATTTTGCCGAGTTCCGTATTGAACGGATAGAAATCATGAGTGGCGCCGATAAAGGCGACTCCATATTTGCGCCCTTCCTTCAGAATCTGGTGGATCGGGCTGTCCGTTGAGAGATTCTGATTCTGCAACTCATCCACGAAGATATCGAGCTGGACACCGGGGGTTTCTTTCTGGTAGCTGAACAATGATGCAAGCATCATGTCAATGAGTTGATCTCCGTGCTCCGCGCAGCCAGATGCAGTGCGAATAACGATGATCTTGCCTGTGTTCTGTTGAAAAACCTCGTCCCACGAATGCGAAGCCATGCCAAGTGCATCTATGTCTTCGAGCAGCGGTTCAAAGCGGTTACGGAGACTTTCATAGGTTGCATCGTCCTCGTGAAGCATCGCAAGGATGTCGCAGGGGCGGATTGGCTCCTCTATATCAATGAGATCAAGCATTTCCGAAAGCACCGAACTCAACCTGTTTTTCTGAGGAGCACTCAGCTCTCCGACACCGGCGGTCAGGATACCGCGAAGTGCTTTCTTCTGTGTTGGTTTTGATGCTGTTCTGTCGATCCGAAAGATGTCAATCGGAATCCCGTCATTTTCAACATTAATAAACGCAACACTGGCATCCACAAAAACCTTCGATAGATTATCGCACATTGCCTCGTAGGTCGTGGAATCACTGTTGTCAAATACAACTGCATGATGACCGAGCGAAAGCATCTTCGCCATAAGTTGGCATTCTTCATATGACTTGCCTGCGCCGCTTTGACCCGTTATGTAAACATGGCTGTTATCTGCGTCCAGTTGGCGAATCATTCTTCCTGCAACTCGGTCGGATTCGTCGCGAAGCAGCGGAACAAAATCAGACTCCGGAACTTCATCTTGAGCAAGCCAGAACGGCTCGCTGTCGATGTTGTGCAGCCGATGCAGCACATCTGCATCCAATATAGATGCATCTATGCAGTACCAGTATAGTCTTTGGGATTTCCCACTGAGATCGTAAACCTGGATCGGTTTGGTGTGTCCATCCGTCGCACGCAGCAAATCGCTTTGCCGCAGTGCGGCGAGAAGCCTGCTTCGCATGTGTGCTGTTTGTGCAGAATGCAAAATGGTGTCGATCAGTTCACCGCGAATATAGAAGTTGTCTCCGTCAATCAGGAGCATATCCTGATCAGGGTCAACCTGTACTCTCTGCTGTTTTTGCACCGCGGCAATTACACCGTTTCGGATGCTTTCGCTAAGAATCGACGCAAAATCCTGAATCACCATCTGATCTACGGACACTGCCGAACAACTGGCCTGATAGATTGCATCTAGCTGTTGCTTCAGCTCATCGCTGCTGAGCAAACTGTGCTGACAGTAATCCCTGAGAAAAATATCTGCGCTCATGTAAAGAACTGCAAAATCCGATACCGGTCTGTCGAAAAACTGCTGCCAGTAAGGCGGAAGCGCTTTGCACTTTTCAAGGTACTTGCGCCGCTCATGTTCCGGAATATGCAGCACCGTGTGAATGATAACAGAGTCCAGTGCCTGAACGATCTGCCGGACGATCCCGCAGTCAAGGTCGAGCGTTACGCCTTCCATCGAGACGGAAAGAACATTTTCTGCTGCTATCCGCAGTGCTGTATACGGCGCAAACCTTGAAATTAAAGCAATCGAGCTGCGACCGTTTCCAGTACCTCCGCCTGCTTCTTTTATCAGAAAGCGCAGGGGCTCCTCGATCTTGTTTGATTCGTCTGCAAGTGAGGAATCTGCAAAAACGGCAATTCCGTCCCATACCAAATTGAGTTCGTTCAGCAGTGCTTTACGGCTGCTTTCAAGACCCGGAATGCGATGGAGCTGCGTGTCGTTTGTGCTGAGCAGAGCTCCTAATTGAATTTCGTTCACGCCAATAGAAGGTGTAACAATCAGCAGCGAATATAGTCTGACCTGAATTGACTCAAGCCAGAACAACAACAGGCTGCCGACCCGCTGCAGAAGCAAGAGCCGAATGGCCGGATCCAGTGTATCCACCACCTGCCACAAATTACCGGAAGGGATCACAGCATTTAAATCTGACAACGGCGGTCGAACACGCTGGCTCTCCGAAATGACATCCTGTGGAATCTGTGATACGTTCGGATTCGCTGCGAAAACGACAAGTCCATCAGCCTGCTGAATAAACCCTTGCCGCGGGAATACGGTAAGCGTAATCGTTGGAGCTTGTGTGAGCAGGAAGCCAATAAGATCATCTGCCTGACTTTTTGTGCAGCCGGGCAACCGGTGAACATGATCAAAGTGTTTGGAATAACGACCGTTTCGGTAATCTTCAGCCGGAATGTGCGCTGTATATGTCGCATCGGCACAATAGCTGATCTCAGCGGTGCGGACGCTACCCGTAACCGGATCAGTGATGACAATGACCTGCAGGACGGTAAATCCCTTAGTCAGCGGTGTGCGCTTACGCGGACTGCCGTTCACAACCTGTGTCTCAACCCATGTGTTCTGCAAGGCATCAAGATCGTAAGTTTTCCAGCAGTTCTTCATCTCCGGAATGCGTTGGGTAACATTTTGCCGGCTGAACGGGTTGCTCTCCGTGCCGCCCCAGCAAGGGGGCGGCGTAAAGGATGGAGATACGTGGATCGGATATCCGCTGTTGAAGCCGAACGGCATCTGGGGCTGCTCCCAATCGGGAATGCTGTAATAGGAATCGTACATGGTAAAAATACTCCTTTCAAATATAAGGCGTTTTTGCAAAGTTATAGGTGCGGGATTGAACGGCACTTCGTTGTTGGCAAAAATCCCCGGGGATTTCAGCTTTATTGAAGTGCCTTCATTGATTTCACCTATACTTATCGGAATTTTGTTCGGTTTTTGAATCGCGGCTTCTTCCTGCAGTAAAGAGCGCAGTTCTTGGTTCGAGCTTTGCGCTTGGCTCTGCTTGCAGTATAGCACATTCCTAGGAAATAGACAATTTCTAACCAATTCAAGACAAGACACTGTGATTTGTCTTGTTCTGAGAAAGGAGAATTTCATGACATTTTCAGATTATCTGAACATTTTATATCCTTTTTTCGATTGGGAGCAGGTGCGAAGGAAGATTGCAGAGAATGCCGAGGCACTTAATGGAGATGATTGTGAGACGGGACCGATTTTTACAAGCAGCCGAAAAAGCAAGGCCAAGTTCACAAAGGCTTTGCTAATCAGCGGCCTAAAAAAAGGGACTGCCTGTCGAAAAGAGTTCCTATCATGGACTGATGATTACTACCTCAAGCTGTTCAGGGGTGATGAAGTAAGGTCGGCTTCATCTGTCCTTTCACGTATCAATTTGGAGACTGATTTTGATGATTTCGAGTTCAGAGATTATATCGCGGTATATTTTGAAAAGAGCTTTGACGAGATCCGAGCGGAATTCACTAAGAAAAATATCCCGATAGCCGAGGGCGATGAATCAGAGCGGTTAATGGAGATTTTTAAAATGATCTGTTCTGAGAAAAGTGGAAAAACCGATCTTAAGATTAAACTGCTTCATGAAGATCAAAGACAGATTGCTGAAATCATTTTACGATTGCGCCAGGCGCTTATTTCGCTGAAAAGCACATCTGGGGTGATGGATATTCTTGGATTTAATTTAGACAATTATCTTATCAAAGAGCAATTAAACAGAGCTGCGCAATTGAATACAAATGATGAAAAGCAAATTATAAGAGAACCTTCCGTACTTGATCGATGTTTTGGAACTACGTCTGAGGCTATAGATTCGAATTCTGTCGTGAAACCCATTTTTGATGAACTAGCTGAATTAAAAAATGTCAATGATGAGCTTGAACCGTTTATTGAGCGATATCCGAATTACAGGCTTTTAAGGCTTTTATATCAATTCGGTAATGCAATTCAGAATGTGAACCTGTTTCTTCGGAATCCGGAATGGACGGATGGCCGAAGATATGACCCTGTCATTGATCAATATGAAAAACTGCTGATAGAATGCTCCAGAAACATTGTAAATCCAACGGGTGCATTTCCGACTAACCTGTATTAATACCGCACCGCTCGTCTCTACTGTTATATAGTCGATAAAAGCTGGTTTTCGATATCCCCAGCGTCCGCATTGCATCCACCGGTCGCATCTCCCCGCGCTTGACCGCTGCCATGACCTCCCGCCAGTTTTCAGGCAGCGGCTTTGGCGGGCGACCGAATCGGACTTGCTTTCGCTTCGCCGCCTCGATACCTTCACGCTGACGGGCGCGGATCTTGTTGCGCTCGTTCTCGGCGATGCTGCCAAGCACTTCGATCAGGATGCTGTTGATCATCTCCTGTACCCATTGCTGCTCCGGCGGGAAGTCCGTGAGCGTTGTCGGCAGGTCAAGGATCTTGACGCGAACCCCCATCTCCTTGAATGCTTCGAGCTCGCGTTTGATATCGCTCTTGTTTCTGCTCAGTCGGTCAAGCTCCTTGATGACGAGCGTATCACCATGACGGAGAATCTGCCGTTTCAGGTACTGATACCCTTCGCGCTCGGTATCCTTGCCCGATGCCTTGTCGATGATAATCTGCTGTTCGGGCACACCATACCGGATAAGCGCCTCGACCTGACGGTCGGTATTCTGTTCACGACTGGACACGCGAGCGTAACCGTAAATCCTGTGTTCCATAAATGCTCCTTTCCGTGCCAAAAGGTGGTCGTGATTTTTGGGACATCCCAGAATTCAAAAACTGACCTTTTGGCACTGTTTTTTCGCCTGTTTTCAGGCATCCCATAATGTATACTTTTTGAAATGGTAAGCCCTGTCGGTTGGCAGGGCTTTTCCGTTAGAATTCTGCTGTCATCAGCTCAGCACCATAGCTCGCAGGATCGCAGAGGAACTCCTCGATCTCGTCATATGAATACCCCAGATCCCGAAGATGGCGGATGGTATCGGGATCAACGCCGTAGTAGCCGCAAAGCTCTGCGAGCATGAGGTAATCCTCATCGTGCGGGTCAGGCGTCTCATCGAAGCCGGTGAGATAGCTGCCATACCAGTGACGGTACAGCAGCAGATAGTCATCCTCATGTACCGTGTAATGCTCCCGCGTGATCAGTCCATCATGGCCGATGCGGAGCAGCTCTCCCTCGTCAAGCGGGATGAGCTCGCCCCGCGGCATCCGAACATGAAGATGTTTCAGCGCCTCGTTCAGGATTTCCTTGGTCGAGGCGTAAACATAAAGCCCGAGCGACGGATAATAGACAAGACAGAGCGGGCTCTCTCCCTTGACGATGTATAGGTTGTCTCGCTCATCGAGCACGGTGAATGTGAAATATCCGCGCACCTGTTCGGCGGCATAGCGCAGGGAGTCGAAGTTCAGCTCCTGCTGCGACTCGATCAGCTGCACGGCGATGTAGCTGTCGGTTTCAATGTCCGTATCGGGAAGAGAGTGACGGAGACGAAGCTCGGTGTCGTTATAGAGCACCCCGTTATGCGCGAGCGCAAACTCTGTCCCTGCATTTCCGCGAAACGGGTGGTTGTTGCAATTCCGCTTCTGCGTTCCCTGTGTCGTGTACCGTGTGTGACCCATGACAGCAGCGGTTTCGTCAGGGATGCGGAAACGCAGACGATGCGCCGGCTTCGGTCGCTTAAAGATTCTTAGGGTACTATTATAGTTATAAGCGATGCCTGCTGCGTGATGTCCTCGCACCTCAGAAGCATTCGCAAGTGCCTGCACCAGCTTCTGCAGCGTCCGCATCGGGACGCGCTTACCGCAATCGAGATATCCGAACAATGCACACATCTTAATCTCTCCTCTCCCAGATATCCTCGTTCGACTGTCGTACCAGCCGCAGCAGTGCATTGATAATCAGCCCGATCACCGCCAGCACATCCCAGAAGTCAAAGCCGGAGCCGGACAACTGCGAATTTTGTTTTTGCAGAATACGATTCATTTTCATTTAATCACCTTCTTCACATGCTACAGGTTCATTCACATACAGCCTGCGTTCTTTCAGATACTGGAGCAGCTCAGGTTCTTCGACCCTCAGCACAAAATCGCCCCAGGACTGACCGGCAATCTCATCCTCGGACATGAAAAGCGCCACATCGCAGATCTTGTTCACAAGCTGCAGCGTGGCGAGCAATGTATTGAGTTTCAGTGTACCGCGGAATAGTCCAAACTCGATGGTCTGGTAAGGGC
>JAEEXH010000143.1 GCA_016291435.1 Oscillospiraceae bacterium | reverse complement strand
CCGGCGGGGTTTGTCGATGTTTGCGAAGCAAACTCGACTGCTTTCGCATGGGGCGGAGCCCCATTATAAATCATCGCGTCAGCGAAACCTTTTCAGCAAAAGCCTCTCCGGGGAGGGGGAGGCTTTCATCATAAGCACAGAAATGAGAAAGAAATTGTTTGCGCAATGAAATCGCTTCGCGATGAAATTCTGCGAATGAAATTGCTTCGCAATGAAATCCTGACGGAATAAAAAACGGGGTCCGGGGGCCGCTGCCCCCGGCGGGGTTTGGGGCGGAGCCCCATTATAAATCCATCGCCTTATAACAGCCCCAGTCTTCGCTTCCACTGCAAAATGCGCAGGACGGATTCGTCGATGCGGGATTCTTCGATCGTGCCCGCATTGACCGCCTGCACGATTGCTGCGATGGAGCTCTGGTAATCCGAGTAGCAGATCAGGTCATTGCCCGCCAGCACTGCCGCGACCGCAGGATTTTTGCCGCCGGAGAACTGCTTGATCGCGTCCATGCCGAGGTCATCCGAAATGACGACGCCCTTGAAGCCGAGATCGTCCCGCAGAATCTCATGCACCGCAGCCGAGAGCGACGCGGGATAGTCGCTGTCCATGCAGCTCACGATATTGTGGCTCACCATGACCGCATCGGCGCCCGCACGGATGCCCGCCCGGAACGGCTTGAAGTCGCCGTCTGTGAACGCGGAGTAATCGCGGTCATCGTATCCCATGTTCTTGTGGGTATCGACAGAGCCGCCGTAGCCCGGGAAATGCTTGAGCGTCGAGCCGAGCCCGTCTGCGCGCATCTCCGAGACGACCACGCGGATATATTCCGCCGTTTCGTCGGCGTTGAGCGAGAAGCAGCGGTTATAGATATAGTTGCTCGCATCGAGCGGCACATCACAGACCGGCGCGAGATTGACATTCACGCCGAGATCGAGCAGCAGCTCAGCTTTTTCCTTTGTGTCGCTGGTGACAAGATCCCAGCCGCCCTCCGCAAAGAGCGCTTTCGGCCCCCAGAAGGGGACAGCGCGCAGATTCGGGTTCAGGCTCACACGGTTGACCGTGCCGCCCTCCTCGTCCACGGAGATCAGCAGCGGGAGCTTTGCGTTCTGCTGAAACGCGGCGTTCATATCGCGCACCTGCTGCTTGGTCTTGCCGGAGAAGGGCTTTGCAAAGAGACAGAGCCCGCCGACGCCTGCCTTCACAGCCGCCATCGCCGTGCCCTGATCGGAGCAGGTGCAGAGAATCATCTGTGCGCATTTCTGTTCGACCGTCATTGCCGCAACGGTATCGCGGAGATTGCCGGTCGGGAGCTCAGGCTCCGCCTCAGTGACCGCCGAGCTGCTTGTGACGGACGCCTCGGTTTCGGTCGGTTTCTCCGTACTGCCCGCCGCAGAAGTGCCGGCGGCAGCGGAGGTGCGGGTCGCACGGGTGCCCTGTGTGATGCGGGTCGCAGCCGTGCCGGGTGCGGTGCTCCCTGCGGTGCCGGGCTCAGTGGTGTCAGCCGCAGAGGCGGTGTCGGGCAGAGCGGTCGTATCCTGTGCTGTGGTATCCGCGGTTGTGTCAGCGGGCGTATCGGTTTTATCCTGCGCTGAGGAAGCAGACGTCGTGCTGCGCTCAGCGGCAGATTCCGGGCTGAGCAGGCTCGAATCGGGACCTGTGCCGCAGCCTGTCAGCAGAAAGACCGAGAGCAGGAGTGCAGCGGAAAAACGGGGTGATCTGGTTTTCATAGCTATCCTTCTTCAACATCAGTTCTTCAGGCTGTGCATCGGCGCGGGGATGCGTCCGCCGCGGGAGATAAACTTCTCTGCGGATTCCTGACGCACAGGCATGACCGGACCCTTGCCGAGCAGACCGCCGAAATCGAGCTCCTCGCCGATCTTCTTGCCGATGGCAGGGATCAGGCGGGCAGCGGTTGTCTTGTTGTTGACCATACCGATCGCTGCTTCATCGGCAATGATCGCAGAGATCGTGGAAGCGGGCGTATCGCCGGGAATGACAATCATATCGAGACCGACCGAGCAGACGGCGGTCATCGCTTCGAGCTTTTCGATGGAGAGCACGCCCTCCTTCGCTGCATGGATCATGCCGGCATCCTCCGAGACAGGGATGAATGCGCCGGAGAGTCCGCCGACGCTCGAAGACGCCATGACGCCGCCCTTCTTGACTGCGTCATTGAGCAGCGCGAGCGCTGCCGTGGTGCCGTGCATGCCGCAGGTGGAGAGACCCATGCCTTCGAGAATATGCGCCACAGAGTCGCCGACAGCGGGTGTCGGCGCGAGCGAAAGATCGACGATGCCGAACGGGACATTGAGCATTTCGGAGGCGCGTGCACCGACGAGCTGACCCATGCGCGTGATCTTGAACGCAGTGCGCTTGATCACATTTGCGAGCTCATCGAGGGAGGCATCGGGATATTTCTCGATTGCCGAGCGGACAACGCCCGGTCCCGAGACGCCGACATGCACTTCGCAGTCGGGTTCGCCGACGCCGTGGAAGGCGCCTGCCATGAAGGGATTATCCTCGACCGCATTGCAGAAGACGACGAGCTTTGCAGGTCCCATGCACTGCTGATCTGCGGTGAGCTCTGCCGACTGCCGCACGATCTCGCCCATGAGCCTGACGGCATCCATATTGATGCCGGCACGGGTGGAGCCGACATTGACCGATGCACAGAGATTCTGCGTCTCTGCGAGCGCCTGCGGGATGGCTTCGATCAGGGCGCGGTCGCCTGCGCTGAAGCCCTTCTGCACGAGCGCGGAGAAGCCGCCGATGAAGTTGACGCCGGTGGTCTCAGCAGCCCGCTGGAGCGTGTGTGCGAGCATGACGGGATCGCCGCCTCTTGTCGCCGCAACGAGCATTGCAGCGGGTGTGACGGAAATGCGCTTGTTGATGATCGGGATGCCGTATTCCTTTTCGATCTGCTGACCGGTTAAGACGAGCTTTTCTGCACGGCGCGTGATCTTGTCATAGACGCGGTCACAGACAGTCTTCATATCCTCCGAGCAGCAGTCGAGCAGGGAAATGCCCATTGTGATGGTGCGGATATCGAGACACTCATCCTGTATCATGCGGATAGTCTCGAGAATGTCATAGGTATTGAGCATAGTTCCCTCCGATCAGATGCGGTGCATCGAATTGAAGATATCTTCGTGCATGATGTGGATGGAGAGACCGAGCTCCTTGCCGAGTGCAGACAGACGGTCTGCGAGGGTATTGAAATCGCAGCTCAGGTTGCTGATCTCGACCAGCATGAACATCGCAAAAAGATCCTGCAAAACGCTCTGTGTGACTTCAATGATGTTGGCGTTTTGCTCGGCGCAGATGCCGCTGACCTTGTGCAGGATCCCGACGGTATCATGACCGATCACGGTGATAACAGCTTTCATAGGAAATAGCCTCCTTATCAAAATACATACACTCTTATTATATCATATTCATTGTGAAATTTCAAGCCTCGCCGCGAAAATACGGTGCGCGGTGCGCGGCAGTTCGGATTATGTGAAAAAGCACCGGCACTCCCGCGGGAATGCCGGTGCTTCGGTTCTGTTTTCGCTTATTGCAGAAGGATGCGCTTTAAGAGCGTCAGATCCTTTGCGCTGATCTTTCCGTCACGGTTCATGTCAGCGGCCTTGCCCTGTGCGGGTGTGAGGTCGCCGGATCTGAGGAGATACTTGTGCATCATCACAAGGTCTGCGAGGTCGCATG